>JBARMS010000019.1:0-19844 GCA_049802575.1 Acidobacteriaceae bacterium
TCCAGCAGCAGTACCTCGACGGCGCCATCACCAACGGCGAGCGCAATAACAAGGTCATCCAGATCTGGTCGGCCGTCACCGAAAAGGTGGCCGACGAGATGTTCGACAACATGAAGCGCGCCGACAAAGAAGGCGCCATGAACCCTATCTACATCATGGCCGACTCCGGCGCCCGCGGATCCAAACAGCAGATCCGCCAGCTCTCCGGCATGCGCGGCCTCATGGCCAAGCCTTCCGGCGAAATCATCGAGACCCCCATCACGGCCAACTTCCGTGAAGGCCTCACCGTCCTCGAGTACTTCATCTCCACGCACGGCGCGCGCAAGGGCCTCGCCGATACCGCGCTCAAAACCGCCGACTCCGGTTACCTCACTCGCCGTCTCGTCGACGTGGCTCAGGACGTCATCGTCTCCGAGAAGGACTGCGGTACCGTCGAAGGCATCTACGTTACCCCCATCGTTGAGTCCGGCGAGATCATCGAGCCGCTGCGCGACCGCATCGTCGGCCGCGTCTCCCTCGAGAAAATCAAGGACTACGAGGGCAGCGTCATCGTCGACGTCAACCAGGAAATCACCGAAGACCTCGCATCGGCCATCCAGGCAGCCGGCATCGAGCGCGTCAAGATTCGCTCCGTCCTCACCTGCGAGTCCCGCCGCGGCGTCTGCGTCCTCTGCTACGGCCGTAACCTCGGCTCCGGCCGCCTCGTCGAGCTCGGCGAAGCTGTCGGCGTCATCGCCGCTCAGTCCATCGGCGAGCCCGGCACCCAGCTCACCATGCGTACCTTCCACATCGGTGGAACCGCCTCGCGCGTCAATGAGCAGTCGCGCCTCGAAGCCAAGAACAACGGCTCCGTGCGCTTCGTCAACCTCGCCACCGTCCGCTCCCGTCAGGGCGATCTCGTCGCCATGAACCGTTCCGGCTCCATCGCCGTGGTCGACGAGCGCGGCCGCGAGAAAGAGCGCTACCAGGTCGTCTACGGCGCCCGCCTCAAGGTCGAGGAAGGTCAGGCCGTCCAGCTCGGCCAGATTATGGTCGAGTGGGATCCCTACACCTTCGCCATCCTCACGGAAATCGGTGGCACGATCCAGTTCAAGGACCTGCAGGAAGGCATCACTCTCCACGAGGAAGTCGACGAAGTCACCGGCCTCTCGCGTCTCGTCGTCGCCGAATCCCCCGACGAGAAGCGCCAGCCCACCATCGTGGTGAAGGGCAGCAAGGGCAACAAGCGGTACCTCATGCCCAGCCGCGCTCACCTCATGGTGCAGGACGGCGACGAAACCTTCCCCGGCGATATCCTGGCCAAGATCCCGCGCGAAACCACGCGCACCAAGGACATCACCGGCGGTCTGCCCCGCGTCGTCGAGCTCTTTGAAGCCCGCAAGCCGCGCGAAACCGCCATCATCTCCGAAATCGACGGCGTCGTTCGATTCGGCGAGGTCTCCAAAGGCCAGCGCCGCGTCTACGTCACCGCTGACAACGGCGAGGAGAAGGAATACTCCGTGCCGCGCGGCGTTCACATCAACGTCCAGGAAGGCGAGCGCGTCCGCGCCGGCGAGCCGCTCATGGACGGGCCGCTCAACCCCCACGACATTCTCGCCGTCCTCGGCGAGAAGGAGCTGCAGGCTTACCTGGTCAACGAAATCCAGGAAGTCTACCGCCTCCAGGGCGTGGCCATCAGCGACAAGCACATCGAAACCATCGTCCGGCAAATGCTCCGCTGGGTGAAGATCGAGGAAGTCGGCGACTCCAGCTTCCTGCTCGAGCAGCAGGTCGATAAGTTCCGCTTCCGCGAAGAGAAAGACCGCGTGATCGCCAACGGTGGACGTCCGGCAGTCGGACGCCCGCTCCTCCTCGGCATCACCAAGGCCTCGCTCTCCACCGAATCCTTCATCTCCGCGGCGTCCTTCCAGGAGACCACGCGCGTCCTCACCGAAGCCAGCATCAACGGCGCGGTCGACAACCTGCGCGGCCTCAAGGAGAACGTCATCGTCGGACGCCTCATCCCGGCCGGAACCGGCATGGAATACTACCGCAACGTCCAGCTCTCACCGGAGCTGGAAGAAGCGGCAGCGAAGATCCAGCAGGAAGTCCAGACCGCCTGGGAAGAAGCCGAACGAGAGCTCGAAATGATGCGCCAGGAAGGCGAAGCCGAAGAAATGGCCGCTTCGGAGTAAGAGCCACTCTAAACGGTGTCATCCTGAGCGAGCCGCAGGCGAGTCAAAGGACCTGCATTGCAACAGAACCTGGGTGCCCCATTCTGATCCGCCCGCAGTTGGCGGACAGGGTGGGAACCCACCCCATCCAGTAATCAGAAAAGCCCGGCGAAAGCCGGGCGTTCCTGTTTTTGCCTGTCATCCCGAGCGAAGCGAAGGATCTGCGTTTGTTTTTCAACGCGCGTCCCATCGGAAGTTGGGTGCCCCATCCTTGTCCGCCGTCTGTTGGCGGACAGGGTGGGCTCACCCAATCAGAAAGACAAAGCCCGGCGCAAGCCGGGCGTACTTGTTGATAGCGTGTCACTGAGCAATGCGGCTTCTATTTCCGCGTCCCGATGCAGGTCAGTGTCCTTCCATTTCCCGCCGTCTTCTGCTCCATCACCGGAGAACCTTGCTCAAAGACGTGCATGCGTCTTTCAGCTTGACTGCATCCGATTGACGGCAATCCGTGAACTGCACCGTCTGAAACAGATAGGGAATGGTCGCCCGCTCAAAGTAGATGGGAAACAGGACCGGACGTCCTGTATCGTTCTGCCGCGTGAAAGCTGCAACAAACTCAAGTTTGCAAAATTTGCTTGACCAGTAGCGCGGCGTAAACAAGGCGGCCACAATCTTCGCCTCGTCCAGCGATTCAGCAAGTCCCAGCGTCCAGGTGGTGCCGGTCGCGAGCTCTTTCCGATCGACGAAGATCCGAGCGAGCGGCGCGGCCCTCTGCACTTCGCCGCAAATTTTCAGGGCTGTTTCCGCGTCTTCGTGCGCGTAGCTGATGAACAGATCGTAGCCACCGGATTCAATCGCTGCCGCTTTCGCCGGTCCTGCAATAGATTTTCCCTCAGCCGCAGGTCTCTCCATCTCGTCGCCTCGACGGGCCTCGACGAATGCTTTTTGTGCGAGCGTCGCCGCCTCGCTGGAATACGCGACGATTTTCAGCACCTCCACGTCCAGACCACGCCTGACCCATGCAACGGCGGCACGAAGAATCGCCTTCATCATCTGGTCCGCCGAATAGCCCTGGTCCCCCGCCCCGATCAGCGGCATCGCGATGGAGCGATGCGCGATCCGGGTAAGCGACGATGGCGCCAGCGCCCGAAATAAATCTTCAGCAACCTCCGGAGGCGTCCCTCTCCACCCAGACTCCACGCACAGGATCCGCGAAAAACTCCTGGAGTTCAGCACCGGTTCCGAGATCCAGCACGAAAAGTCCTCGCGCATATCGATCTCTTTCTCTAAAGCTAACCGGGCGACCGAAACGCCGTTCCGGTCAAGCGCCCCGATCAGCGACGTCGGTGTCGGGATGTAGTCGTTGGGAAACGCAGAAACCACCAGCAGGTCGACCGCGTGTTCAGGCGGCAGCCACGAAAGATCTCCCCAGTAGAGCTCGATGCTTCGCTTGGATCCCTTGTGCTCGAGCTTCCATTCCGCCAGCAGTCTCATGCGCCCAGTATCAAACAGATTCCCTGCTCGCTGCAGGTATTTCGACCGATCCGCGCGGCTTGACTGAGTGGAGTTCCACAGACCCCTACCGCGCAATCCCCGCTCTTCCCCGCTCAAACCGCAAATCAATCACCCGCCCCGTAGTCAGCAAAAACCCATCCACCTTCCCGCTGGCATCCCGTGTAAACCGGATCTTCCCCACATCCGCCGCAAAGAGGTCCCGCGTCACCGGACGCAGCGGATCGGGATCGTACTTGAGCCGCGTCAGCACCAGCCCGTCCTGCTCGTGCTCCGGCCCCGCCCCCGACACGTGCAGGTGCCCAAACTGAATCTCGTACAGCGGATCGATCTCCCGGCTGCTGTAAGTTCCCGCATATTCCCCAAGCTCCGCCGCGGTCGGCGCAAACGCGGGCGCCGCGGAGTACGTATCCACCGCCCCATCCTCGTGCCGGATCGTCAGCTGCTGCGGCGCTCCCGCCCGGCCCGGCAGAAACGTGATCTCGTCCCTCGCGATCGTCAGGCGAAACTGGTTCTCGCTGATCGCCTGCACCGGATACGTTTCCTCTTCCCCCCCATTCCCCGTCTGCAATCCGCCGTCCTTCACCACAAACCGCACCACATCGTTGGGATCCGTCACGTTGACGTATACCCCGGCCTTCGCCTGCATCTGCGCCGGTGTCAGCGTGATCCCCGGAGCCTCGTCCGCATGCGCCGCCGCCGGCTGCATCAGCGGCCCGAGATAAATTTCCGCGGCCTCCCGCGTCAATCCTCCAGGATCGCCCGCACTGAGATTGCACAGGCACGCCACGCTGAAATGCTGATCCGGAAAGCGGATCAGGTCCGACCGGTAACCCGCATCCGCGCCGCCGTGGTCCACCACGTTCAGCCCGCGATATTTCCCGTGCTCCAGCCCCGCCGCGTACTCAATCTGCGTTCCGTCGTTCAGCCTGCCGCGCTCCAGCAGTTGCTCCACCAGCGCCTGCCCACCCACACGCGGCGTATAAAAGTTCTCGTCCCACAGCGCCAAATCCTCCACCGTCGTCAGCAAACTCGTCGCGCCCACCGTGTCATAGTTCGTCACGCTCAGGCGAAATGTGCCGCCGGCAGGCTCGTACCCGTACGCCATGTTCTTCACAATCTCGTCGAAGTCGTCGCGGAAGTGCGTGCTCTTCATCCCCAGCGGCGCAAAAATCCGCTCCGTCGTGAAGTGGCGAAGCGACTCGCCGCTCACCCGCTTCACAATCTGCGCCAGCAGCGTGTACCCCGTATTGCTGTAGAGGAATCGCGTGTTCGGCGGAAAATTCAGCGCGCGCTGGTGCGACACCACGTACAGCACATCTCCGTCCGTGACGCGGTCCTCCGACAGCCGCCAGCCGGACAGCACCAGCAGGTCCCACTGGTCGCGCAGCCCGCTCGTATGGTGCAGCAGCTCGCGAATCGTCACCGGCGTCCCGAAATCCGGCAGCTCGGGAATATACTTCCGCACCGGATCGTCGAGCGACAGCTTCCCCTCCTGCGCCAGCAGCAGAATCGACGCCGCCGTGAACTGCTTCGACATCGACGCCACATGAAATACCGTCGCCGGCGTAATCGGCACGTTGTGGTCGAGGTCGGCCATCCCATAGCCGCGCTCGTAAATGATCCTGTGATCGCGCATCACTGACAGCGCGCACCCCGGCGACGCCGTCGTATCCATCTTCGCGAACAGCGCATCGACTTTCGCTTCCGGCTTTTCAGCGGCCGCAGGCCCCGACTGCGCAGTGCAAGTCGCACCCAGCAGACAAACCACCGCACACATCACAACCCTGTAAGTCATCGGTACGATCTCCCAGCCAACAGGATGAAGAGAATCTGGGTGCCCCATCCTTGTCCGCCCGCATTGGGCGGACAGGGTGGGAACCCACACTCCCCGGCCGCCCCATTCAAGCCCGCTGTTGGCTTGAGTGGGAACCCACAGCTCTTTCACTGCTGCGAATCAACTTCGCCTGGACGGCCAGTCCCGCCTGGACGGCCAGTCCCGGCCAGTCCCTTTACCACCTCATACACGATCACCGTCGCCCACGTCACCGCCACCCACACCACCACTTCTTCCACCGGCAGCCCCGCCCACGCGCCGATGAACACTCCCACCATCGCCCCATGCTGGAAGCCCCACCACCCATACGGCACCGCCAGCGTCGCCTCCCAAATCAAGCTGATCAGCACCACCAGAAACATCGTCACGCTCAGCGCCCGCCAGTTGATCCCCTGCCGCGCCGCCGGAAACAGCATCGCCGACGGCGTCAGCGCTCCCGCCACCAAAAAAACGAAGTACCCCGGAAATCCCGCCGGCTCCTGCGACAGCACCTTCTTGTACCCAATCGCCAGCGCAATCAGCGCCACTCCCGCCACCGCCGACGCGGGATGAAACCCCAGCAGCCGCTCTGCCCCGCGCTCCGCCTGCGCATCCTCCGTCACGCTGTACGCCGCCAGCCAATACTCCGCGAGCCACAGATACAGCAGCAGCACCGCTAAAAATCCGGTGAAGTAAAACACATACTCCTCTACCGGCACATCGCCGCCGAGCGCCGGCGCGCCGATCCCCAGCGTCGCGCCCCGATTCGGGTACACAAAGAACCGGTGCGCGAAGAAAAAGTCGAGCCCGCAACCCAGCGGCGTCAAAATCCCAATCGTCCACCAAAACGCGCGCTTCGGAACCTCGATCCCCTCGCTCGGCAGCAGCCATCCCGCAATCGCCGCAATCGGGATCACGAACAGCAGCAAGCTCCACGAGTACCCATGCGGCGTGGGATTCGCGCTCGCCACCTGCAGCTTCCCTGCCACGCGCACCGTGTGCAGCGTGATCGCCGCCGGCACCGCCACCATCGCCAGCATGGCCAGCACAATCCACGAGCTCACACGCGCACTGGGATTTCTCGCAGCCATCCGGCTCTCTCCGAAAGTTGCCCGCATTCTACTCTCGAGCTCTCTCCGGGTGCCCCATCCTGGTCCGCCAGATTTTGGGCGGACAGGGTGGGTCCCCGCCAATCCCGGGTGCCCCCAAAACCTGTCATCCTGAGCGAAGTCGGCCGCCCGTCGCGGCCCACGAAGTCGAAGGACCTGCATTCCCGCAATCCCCGGGCGCCCCACCCTCATGCGCCCTCCGTTGGAGGAGAGTGGGATTCCGCTTCTCTTTCCCGCCCCCGGAGCAGTACCGGCTCGACGGCCAACAGCGCGAAGCGCGTACGCCCGGACGGCTAGTGCCCCCTAACCCCTCCGTGCTATATTCCCCACCGGCAAGCCCGTTATAATTCCTGCAATACCCCAGTTACACACAGTTCAAACGGACAAACCAGCTCGTTATGCGCGCGCAACTCCTCCATGCCCTCGCTCTCGGCGCCGCCATCTTTCCCCGGCGCCCCCGTCCGGCCGCCTTGCGCCAGCCCGACGACTACTCCCGGTTCTTCGCCGCCGCCGAATCCACTCTCGACGACTTCTATCTCTTCGACGGCATCCCCGACGCCTCCGGCTCCATCGTCGATTTCACCTTCGCCTACATCAATCCCAACGCTGAGCGCCGCCTCGGCGTGCCGCGCGAATCCCTCTATGGCAAAGTCCTCACCCAAGTCCGCCCCTTCATGATCCGCTCCGGCCTCATCCACAAATACCGCGACGTAGCCCAAACCGGCATCCCCTACAGCTGCGAGGTGTTCATCGACGACGACATGATCCAGGGCACCTGGCTCAACATCCAGGTCGTCCGCGTCGGCCGGAGCCTCGCTGTCACCAGCCGCGATGTCACGGAGCACCGCCGCCGTTCCGACCACGTCAACTATCTCGCCCATCACGACCATCTCACCGGCCTCGCCAACCGCGCGCTGCTCCACGAGCGCCTCCGCCAGGCCATCCTGCACGCGCAAACTTGCGATCAGAAGGTTGCCGTGCTCCTCATCGACATCGATTACTTCAAGCAGATCAACGACTCGCTCGGCCACGCCGACGGCGACGTCCTGCTCGCCACCATGGGCCAGCGCCTGCGCTCCTCGGTGCGCGAGTCTGACACCGTGGCGCGCATGGGCGGCGACGAATTCGTCATCGTCCTGCCCGAATTTCGCACCCGCGCACACGTCGAACGTTGCGGCCGTGAGATCATGCGCAATGCCTCGCAGCCTATTAACATCAAAGGGCGCGCCATCACCCTCACCCTCAGCATCGGCGTCGCTCTCTTTCCCGACGACGGCCACACCGCCGACCAGCTCCTGCGCAGCGCCGACGACGCCATGTATTCCGTCAAAGACACCGGCCGCAACAGCGTCAGCTTCCACCAGAGCGAATCGCTGGCGGAAGCCACCACCATCGCCTGACGCCTGCTCCCCGTCCGTCCCAGGCAGCTGCGGCCCTACCTGTCTGCGATTGGCGATTTCGCTAACACTGCAAATCGCTGCCGGGGTACGATGACGTGTCTCCGGAAATGTGCAGAATCCGCCGACCAGCCAATGGACCCAGCTGGCTGGCTTTTGTTGTCGCAGGCTCCGGGTTTTGCTGAGGTGTTCGATGATCGGTCACGTTGACACAGTCCTGTGGTCTGTTCGTCCTCGCGAGCTGGCACGCGCGAAGGGTAGCTGCCCGGTGATTCTTGCGATCCTGGCGGCCATGCTGTTCTCTTCGCCGTTCAGCCGCGGCCAGAGCACTCCGCCGTCGTGGTCCGCGCTGGAGGCGGCCAAGCCGGTGGCCTCTCGGCCGGCCGGAACCTATGCGGCAGGCACGACCGTGACGCTGTCGGATATGCCGACGAACGGCTCCATCTACTACACGACCGACGGCAGCACGCCGACGACAGGATCCACGCTGTACACCGGGCCCATCACCATCAACTCCACCGAGGCCATCGAGGCGATCGCCGCGTCCCCATCGCTGCTGAACAGCGGGGTGGCTTCGGCCACCTATACGGTGGCGACCGCGACAGCCACGCCGGTCATCACCCCGGCGCCGGGCAGCTACCCCGCCAATCCCTCCATCAGCATCTCCGATTCGACCTCCGGGGCGACCATCTATTACACAACGACCGGCGCGACTCCCACCAGCGCTTCCGCGATCTATTCCGGATCATTTACTGTCACGCCGTCTGCCATCTCGACAGTGACGGTGAAGGCGATTGCGGTTGCACCCGGCGACGCGGCGAGCACGGTGGCAACGGCGACGTTCACCATTACGACCACGACCTCTCAACTGACTGTTTCCGGGAAGGACCCGTATAACCTTGCCTGCGCCGTCACAGGGCCGGCGGTGACGGGGCTCCCGGGCCCGAGCGGCACGGTCACCTTCACCGATACGACCACAGGCACGACAGTGGGCACAGCAACGCTTGGGACCAGCGTGACGAGCGAAACTTTCATCCCGGTTGCGTTCGCCGGAGATCAATATTACGACTCGGTAACGGCAACGGCTGATTTGAACGGCGACGGCATACCCGATCTTGTCGTGGCCGCAGGGACCAGTCTCCTTGTCTATCTGGGGAATGGGGACGGGACCTATCAGGCTGGCAACACGGTGAATTTGCGGGCCATGAATTTAACCGTTAGCGGAACTCTAAACAACATGGCGCTGCTCGACTTCAACGGAGACGGCAAAATCGATCTCGCTTTTCTCAATGACAACAGCACCGAACTGGTGGTGCTGTGGGGCAACGGGGATGGAACATTCCAGTTGACGCCGCAGACTTATTCGTTGCCGGCTGCGGCCAGTGGCATCCTCAGCGGCAATTTCAACGGCGACGCTTATGGCGATCTGGCTCTCTCGATTCCCGCCGACAGCGAGGTGCTCGTTTTCCTGGGCAACGGCGGGCGTGTGCTGCAGAACGCGGCGACTTATCCGGCCGGTGGAAATATTGTCGTTGCGGGCCACTTCACCGGAGGAAGCAACACCGACCTCGCCGTTTTGGGTGGCGGCGCGGTATCGGTGCTGCCGGGCAACGGAGACGGCACGTTTGGGACGCCGATCGTGCAGAGCCTGTCATTTGGGGCAATATCTGCGGTATCTGCCGACTTCAATAAGGATGGGAAGTCCGATATCGCCGTCGGCGATGACGAAGGAAACGTATGGGTTCTGCTGGGCAACGGGGATGGAACCTTCCAGGCCCCGGCCGCGCGGGCCCTGGGGGGCGACGTCGGCGTCACGGCTGACTTCAACGGAGATGGCAATCTGGATCTGGCATGGGCGTCCACGGATCTCTCTCTGGGCAACGGAAACGGCACCTTCGGCCACCCCTTCTACGCGGCCAAATTCTATGGGCAGATCGGGCCCTTCGCCGCTGTAGATCTGAACGGCGATGGCCGCGTCGATCTGGTGTATGCCTATTCAGTGGCCCTCAATTATCCGGAGGCTTCGGCCACAGGATCGCTGGCGAACGCGACGGTAACGCCGGACACGATCTCCAGCCATGAATTGCAGTGCAGTTACGGCGGTGACAGCAACTACGCCGGGAGCAGTTCCAGCCTGGTGAATATCACTTTCGGTCCCGCGGCCATACCGGTCTTCTCGCTCCTGGTGGGCAATTACTCCACCGCGCAGACAGTCAGAATCTCCGACACCACGCCGAACACCACGATTTATTACACCAGCGACGGCAGCACGCCCACCACCAGTTCCACCGTGTACACGGGGCCGATCCCCGTTACTTCGACGGTGACCCTGAAAGCCATAGCGGTGGGGCCGTCGGTGCTTCCGTCAGCCGTATCCGAAGTGGTTTATACAATCACCGATCCTCCCGCTTCGTCCTTCTCCGGTTCCGCGGTCACTTTGACCGACAGCACGACCGGCGCCGCCATTTACTACACGATCGACGGCAGCACGCCATCGAAAACCTCCACGAAGTACAGCGCGCCATTCAATATCTACGGCCAGGTGACCGTCAATGCGATCGCCCTGGCGCCGCAACACTTATTCAGCACAGTATCGAGCGCCACCTATACTTCCGGCCTGGCGGTGAGCGCCACGGCTCTGGCATCCTCTGCATCGACCGGCGATGAGAACCAGAAGATCACTCTCACGGCCACAGTCACCGGATTCAACCCCACCGGCACGGTGACGTTCCTCTCCAATGGGCAAAACGTCGGAACCGCGCAGCTTTCCGGCGGAACGGCGACAACCCAGGTGTCCTTCGCCACCGCAGGCACGTATACCATCACCGCCAACTACGCCGGCGACGCGTCGAACGAGGCCAGCACCTCCGGCTCCGTGACCCTTGTGATCGTCGCGCCGAGTTACACCCTCGGATCGGATCCGACAGCCAAGACGATCAGTCCGGGTCAGTCCGCGACCTTCACGATTACCGTCACTCCAGCGGGCGGGTACGACGGCACCGTCAAGTTCTCCTGCGGCGCCTTGCCCAGTGAGGCAACCTGCTCCTTCTCCCCGGCTAGTGTGACGCCGAAGAACGGAGCACCAGCATCCACAACGCTGACCATCGCCACGACGGCGGCTACGAGTGCCGCGAGCACCGTGCCTCGCTCTCCCTTCACCCCCTGGCGAACGGGCGGTCTGGCTCTTGCAGGGCTACTCGGTCTGACGCTGGTTCCGAGAAAAGCGCGGAAGCTGCGCGCCGGGCTGGGCGCGCTGCTTGTGGCTGGTCTCTGGCTGCCGCTGGCCGGATGCGGCGGCGGTGGCGGCGGCAGCACGGGCGGCCACGGCAACCCCGGCACGCCGGCGGGCTCCTACACCATCTCCGTCGCGGCCGCCGATAGCTCCGCGGGAACGCAGCAGAGTGTTCAGCTGACCCTGACGGTGAATTAGGCGGCCGGAACCGAGATCTACTTCAGGGAATGCGCCGAGTCAATCATCCATGCAGGACTGACAAGGCGCCGGCTTCTCACACGCCTTCAGGTTCCCGAACCCAGTTCCGCGTGTATCACCGGCAAGTCGAAATCTTCGGGGCTGGAGCTGACCGGGCGGCGAAAGTTCCGAGTTGTTGACCACTCATCCACGAGGGACAGCCGTGAACAGGTGCATGGGGCTCAGGTCCGATGTGGGTTTCACGCCTGTTGCGGCTGCGGCGCATGCGCATGCTGCTGCGTGGCGCCGCGATGGACCCGCAAGTTGTCGAGCGCGTAATCGATGTAGCGGGGCTCCATCTCCGGAGCCTGCTCCATGAAACGACAAGTTGCGATGACCTGATCGACGATGAACTTAGGCTGATAGGCGGCCAGTTCGAGCCCCTTATCGATTTCGATTCTGTAGACGATCGAGTCGAATGCCTCACTGGAAAGGGTGAGCCCCACCCTGGCGCATTCCGTATCGAAAATGCGGCGGAACGACTCGAGACTCGGCGCGCCCACCTCGATCTTGTAGGGCAGGCGACGGAGAAAGGCAGGGTCCATCAGATCTTCCGGCTCAATATTGGTGGAGAAAATGACAAGCTCCTCAAAGGGAACGCTGAAACTTTTGCCGGTGTGGAGTTTGAGGTAGTCGACGCGGCTTTCCAGCGGCACGATCCAGCGGTTGAGCAGCGCGGTGGGGCTGACAATCTGACGCCCAAAGTCGTCGATGATGAAGCAGCCGCCCAGCGCCTTGATATGGAGCGGCGCCTCGTAATAGTGGCCGATGGAATTGTAAAGGAGATCGAGCATCTCGAGGGTGAGCTCGCCGCCGGCAACCAGAAACGGCCTGCGGCAGGGAACCCAGCGGGAGTCGAGAACATCGTGGCGAACCGCCGGCAGCGCGCCATGGTTGCCCAGACCGGCGGGATCGACCGCGATGTGAATCGCGGGATCGAAGACTTTGATGATCTGCCCTTCGACGGCGATGGCGTACGGTACGTAGATGATGTCGCTGAACACGCTCGCCAGGCACCGCGCGATGGACGTTTTTCCGTTTCCCGGCGGGCCATAAAGCAACATGGCGCGGCCGGAATTCAACCCCGGTCCGCACTTCTCGATGAGCGCGTCGTCGAACGTGAGAGAGCCAATGGATTGGCGGATGCGATCGAAAGTGATGACTTCGTTGGTCAGCTTCTGGTGGCTCACCTGATCGTTGAACTGATCCAGAGGCACAGCCGCCGGACCGATATAGCCCACCTGCCCGATGGCGTCGAGCGTCCAGCGCTTTCCCGCTTCCGTGAAGTCGTAGCTGGCTCCCCCAAAGTTGTCGTTCCCTCGCACCCCCAGCGACTGCAGCAGCTTGCGATCGACACCCATCTGCACCAGTTCGGTCACCATCCGAAGAGGGAGCATGATGGCTTCGCTGATCTGGCGGACGGTCTGCAAACGAGCCGAATAGATGAGCTTCATCATGAGGCCCATCAGCTCGACACTGTCAATTCCCGTCGCAGCTATATCGGCGGGCTCAACCGGAAAGTGATGCAGAAATGCTTCAAGCGCCTTTTCCGTAAGCGCTCCAAGGTCGACGAGGTTCTCGCCCAGTCGGCCGCCGTGGCTGGCCTGATGTGCGAGCGCCGTGGATATGTTCTCGACCGTTACCAGCCTGGCCTGGACAAGCAGATCTCCTAACTGCAATCGCGTGGCGATGACGATCCTCCTGGAACTGGTTTTGCGCTCTCGTCGTACCGGCGTGCGCCGCGCGCCTTTCAGGACCTAACCAAAATCAAACTCTCTGTGGGGGAGCCGGAAGAAGGCGGCAATCTCAAGGTCACTGCCGATGCTGTTGAACTCGCTGTTGGTCGACGAAGACGCCGTGAAGCACAATCGTTGCGGCAAGCGCGATGAGAGCCGCGGTCAGCGCGTGTGCAAAGAAGTCCTGGCCCGGCTCGCCGTGATCAAGGCAGTGAGAATTGCATCTGAAACATCGATTCTCCCCATGCAGTTTCAGGTGAACAGCACGGGTGTAGTGTGCATCACGACGGAGCGATCCCCAATAACAACTTCGAGGCATTACCACGGTTTAATCCGAAGAGAAAGGTGAAAAGGGGTGGAAGCCCGCCGCGTGCCCAATGCCCCCTGTCGGCGCGATCCTCGCAAATGTCGGAGTCCGCCGCCGCCGGGCATCCCGCATCGGCCTGCGGTCTGCAGATGTGGAATTCAACCAGCATCGTTCTACTGCGGCGCCCCCGGCGCTCTCTGTGCCCGCGCGAGCAGCGCCTGGTAATCCGCGTTCGGGATCGTCACCACCCACGCGCGATCGTTGCGCACCTCGCCCATCACCGTCGTGCTCCATTTCTCGATCACGTAGAGGCGCGTGTTGGTCCCGGCCCTGCGATAACCGTCCGCGCTCAGAGCCTCCGGCGGCAAGCCCGATCCCGGCGGCGACAGATCGAACGTCTGCTCCACGTGCAGCGAAGGAATCTGCTCGTTGGCCTCGGCATTCTTCTGCCGGATCTTGTCCAGTTCCCAGGCGTTCACGCTCTCGATCGCCATCGCGAACCGGCCCTGCACGAAAACAAACTGCGTCCGCCCGCGCCGCACCGTGCTGAACGCGCCCTGGCCCCATGTATCCGGATCGAATATCTGCGCCTGCGCGACTGCGCGATTCGGCGGCAGCCCGATCCCGATCCACACAATCGTCGCCAGTCCTGGAGGTCCGCTCTGTCCGTCATCGTCGCCGAACGTCGCCGTCACCTTGTCGCGCCGCTTCGCAACCTCCGCCATCGAAGCGCCCCATGGCGTGCCGTCGTATCCCCAGGCGTCGTCCTGCGCCGCACCGAAACCTCCGTCGACGGCTGCCGCAGTCGTGCTGGGCGCGGAAACCGGCGCTGCCTCTGCCGTTCCGGGTGCGGAAAGAGGCTGCGGCGCAAGCCCCATTGCGGCTGCCGGAATCGCCGGCTCGCTCCGCGCGCTCCCATGATTTCCGTTTCGCACGATCAGCGCCGCCGCAAGGATCACGGCAATCACCAGTCCGCCCGCCAGCATGGCGAGCCTGCGCGCCTCCAGGCCGGTCGCAGTCTCCGGGAGGTCCGTCGTGCGACCCTCTGGATCCATTCAGGTGTCCTCGAGGCACACGGTATAGCCGCCGCTTGTTCGGCGCAATCCCACTTCCGCGCGCTCCACACCCGCGCCCCAACCGGCACAGTCCGCCAAAAGCGAAGGGGGCGAAGTCCCTTGCGGGATCTCGCCCCCTTCTGTCCGAACTTTTCGAAGACCTGGCTTCGGCTGCCCGTGCCCAGCTTCCCGATTCCGCCGTCGCTCGAGGTCCGAGAGCTTGCGCCCCCGCTCCCCGCGCGCGTTCCGTCACCGTTCCACTGTGCGAGCCTTACGCTGCCTGTGAGATTTCCGGTTGCCCGGAACTCTCTGGATTCCCCGGTTGCCCGGTTCCTCCTTTGGAAGCCTCCGGTTGCCCGACGCTTCCGCGAAACTCCGGTCGCCCGGAGTCCCTTGAATTCGTTTTCCGACTTCCTGACGACCCCGGTCGCCCGGCGCCGCCTAGAATTCGTCGATGCTCCTGCAGCGCCGGTTACCCGATGCTGCCTGAACCTCGCTCCCGGTTCTGCGGGAATCCCGGTTGCCCGGGACACCTGAGACCCGTCCGATGCTTCCGAAGCTCCGGTTACCCAGTGCCTCTTCCGCGTCGATCCCGATTCCCGGAAACCTCGGTCACCCGCTGCTTCCGCGTTTCGGTCCCGATCCTCTCTGAACTCCGGTTGCCCGGCGCCCTTTGAGTCTCGGTTCGAATTCCTTCAGGCTTCGTTCTGCTCTCTTCTCGTGGAAGATTGCTCTTCCGTTGCAAGAATCATGTCACAGATTCACTCGGCTGCAACACCTAAATTTGTGTGCAAAACCCGTCCTTTTTGTGCAAATTACGATGATTCGAAAGCCGCAATTTTTGCACCAGAATCAGTGCCAATTCGCCACTCCGCGCCTATTGTTTCGTGTCCAGCGGATGCTGCGCTTCTTCGTAAAACTCGTTCTGCAGCTTCAAACTCTCGCCGTCTGCCTTCACCGCGCGAATCGCCGTCACCAGATCGCTCACCCACGCCTTCATGTCGTACTCGCCCAGCGCCAAATTCGCTTTGCTCCCGTCGCCGGAGTAATGATTTGGGAATCGCGCGTACCACCAGATGCCTTCATACACATCCGCCGGTAAATGCACCCGCGCCTGGTCAGCGCCCGACTCCTGATTCGCGCGATCCATGTGCACCAGATCCGGACGCGACACCAGCGTGTGGCTCGTCTCCGATTCGCCCGCATGCATGTCATTCGTCGTTTGCTGCTTCGGTCGCCCCGGGCCGTTGCGGTTATCCCACCAGTAGACGTACACGACGTAATCGTGCTCTTGCTGGAGTTCCGTCTGCGCGAAGTACGGCAGCAGCGACAGGTTTCCGCCGTGCCCGTTCACGATCAGGATCTTCCTGCACCCATTGCGCGCCATCTCATCCGTCGTCTCCTGCAGCAGATCCAGCTGCATGCTCCGGCTGTAAGCGATCGTTCCCGGCTGGTGCCGCGCCTCGTCAATCTGCCCGAAGTAGTACGCGGGAAACACCACCGCGTATTCCTCCGCCGCCGCGTGCAGCGCCACCCAGCGCGCGTTGATCAGGTCCGTCCCAATCGGCATATGCGGCCCATGCTTCTCCAGAATCCCAAACGGCAGCAAACACACGCCGCCCGAGTGATGGATCCCCTGCACAAAATCCGCCGCCGTCAATTCCTCCCACTGCGTCGAGAGCTTCTGCGACTCCTGTCCGCGGACTCCCGCTCCCGCCGCCAGCAACAACGCCACTCCCAGCACGCCCGCTCTTCTCAGCCTGTGCATCGAAGCCTCCGCAACAGCAGCACCCTTATAGCAGAATGCACGTCCGCTGCTCGTCGTCGCGGCTCACGGCGATTCTGTCGAGTCCTGCGTCGCATGTTTCGCTGGTTCAGAATGCGCGCTCTCGCCCCATCCCCCGCCGCCCGGCGTCTCGATCCGCAGAACATCGCCCGCGCGCAAATGCAGGCTGCACTTTCCCGGCAAATCCCTTCCTTCCGCGCTTCCACCTTCGAACAGCACAGCTCGCCCCGCTGCGCCTTCCTCGCCGCCCTGCAATCCCCACGGCCGATATTTTCTTCGTTCGGCCAGCAGAGTCACCTGCGCCGGCGCCAGCAATTCAATCTCGCGCACCAGGCCATCGCCGCCGCGGTACCGTCCTTCTCCGCCCGAACCGTCGCGGTACCCATAGCGCCGCACGCGCAACGGATACGCATACTCGAGCGCTTCCACCGGCGTATTCAGCGAGTTGGTCATGTGCGTGTGCACGCCCGAAATGCCATCCAGCCCCAGCCGCGCTCCCATTCCTCCCGCCGTCGTCTCGTAATAGGTGAACGGTTCGCCGTTGCGCGGATCGATCCCGCCAATCGTCAGATTCGTCATCGTTCCTGCGCTCGCCGCCGGAATTCGCCTGGGAATCGCCTGCGCCAGCGCCCGCAGCAGCACATCGACGATGCGCTGCGACGTTTCCACATTGCCGCCGGCTACCGGCGCTGGCGGCCGTGCATCCACAATGCTGCCCGCCTCTGTCTTCAGCGTCAGCGGCCGCAGGATCCCTGCCGTCGCCGGCGCATCCCGCCCGAGCAGGCATCGCAGGATGTAGAAGCACGCCGACAACGTGATCGCCCGCACCGCATTCACGCTGCCTGCAACCTGCGGCGACGAGCCCGCAAAGTCTGCTTCGATCGTCTCCGCACCCGGATCGATGCTGATCTGTGCACAGATCCGGATCGGCTCGCTGCCGATCCCGTCATCGTCCAGCCAGTCTTCCGCCGTGAACGTCCCAGCCGGCATCCGCCGTAGTTCGGCGCGCACCAGACGCTCCGAGTAGTCCAGCAGTTCCTGGCACAGCCCGCGCAGCCGGCCCTCCCCATACTTTGCCACCAGGCCGAGAATGCGCTGTTCCCCTACGCGGCAGGCTCCAATCTGCGCCGCCAAATCTCCTTCACGCTCCTGCGGCGTGCGCACGTTCAGCAGGATCAGATCCAGCATCTCGCGATCCAGATTTCCGCCGCGCACAATGCGCACCGGGGGAATCCGCAGTCCTTCCTGAAAAATCTCCCGCGCCGGTCCCATCGATCCCGCAAACATCCCTCCCACATCCGCATGGTGGGCGCGCGCGGAAACGTAGAACGCCGGCCGCTCCCCGTCCGGTAAAAAGATTGGCAGAACCAGCGTGATATCCGGCAGGTGCGTGCCTCCCGCATACGGATCGTTCAGAATCGCCACATCCCCCGGAGCAAAATCGATCGCCTGCACCGCCGCCTCCACGCTCATCGGCATGGATCCAAGATGCACGGGCATGTGGTCGCCCATTGCAATCACCCGCGCCTCGCCATCGAAAACGGCGCACGAATAATCGCGACGCTCCTTGATGTTGGGCGAGAGAGATGTCCGCCGCAGCGCTGCGCCCATCTCCTCCGCCACCGAGTGCACCGCACTGCGAAACACCGCCAGCTCGATGGGATCAACCGCGTCCGGCAACTCCTGGTCGCTCATGCGCGCCCCTCCCCTATATCGATCACCAGGTTCCCCAGCGCGTCGACGGATGCGCGGCAGCCTGGCGGCAGGAGCGTCGCCGACGTGTATTCCGTGACCATCGCTGGCCCATCGATCTGGTCTCCCGGCGTGAGCTTCTCGCGGCGGTAGATCCGCGAAGGAACAAACCCTCCGTCAAAGAAGATCGACCGCTCGCCGCACAGCGCCCCGCTCCCGTCGCCCGGCACAATCTCGCGCCGCTCCGGCGCAAACGCCTCCCCTGGCTGCGTCATCCTCAGCCGCAGATTCACAACCTGAACCGGCTTTTCCGGATTCGAGAACCCGTAGCGTTGTTCGTGCAACCGATGAAATTCCTGCAGCGACTGCGCCGGATCGCTTCCGTCCCAGGGAACATTCAGTTCGTATCCCTGCCCGCGATAGCGCAGATCGACCGAGCACGCGACCGCGCCGGCCAGTTCCTCGCGCGCGGTCTGCTCCAGTTCCGCAAACCGTTCCTCCAGACCTTCAATCGCATCGCCCGGCAGCATCACCGTGACGGAGTAATCCCGCACCACATCGGCGAGCAATATACCCAGCGCCGACAGCGCGCCCGGCATCGCCGGGATCAGCACCTGAGGAATCCGCAGCGCCCGCGCCAGCGAGCAGGCGTGCAGCGGTCCCCCGCCCCCAAACGCCACCAGAGTGAATTCCCGCGGATCGTATCCCTGCTCCACCGAAATCACGCGAATCGCCCGCTCCATCTCCGTCTCGACCACGCGCACGATCCCGGCGGCAAACTGTTCAATCGTCGCCAGCGGTCCTCGCTGCCGCCGCAGATATTCCGCCGTGCGCCTCCGGTGCAGCGTCACCGAGCCGCCGAGAAAGCTCGCTTCGTCCAGGCGCCCCAGCAGATAATTCGCGTCGGTCACCGTCGCGGCCATGCCTCGCCCGAAGCAGATCGGCCCCGGATCCGCCCCCGCCGAATCCGGCCCCACGCGCAACATGCCTGCACCATCAAACCGCGCGATCGATCCTCCGCCCGCTCCCGCGGTGTGAATCTCCAGCATCGGCACGCTCACCGGAATCCCGGCGACCACGGCCTCGCGCGTCCTCCGCACGCCGCCGCGCGACGCGTCGGAAAGAAACACGTCCGTCGACGTTCCGCCCATGTCGAATCCGATGATGCGGTCGAACCCAGCCCACCGCGCCACGCGGCTTGCCCCGATCACGCCGCCCGCTGGCCCTGACAGCACCGTCCGCACCGGCTCCTGCGCCGCCAGCCGCGCCGAGATGATCCCTCCCGATGACTGCATCACATCCACGCGGCCGCCGGCCTGCCGCTCCCCAACCTTCTTTTCCAGATGCAGAAGGTACTCCTGCATGAGCGGCGCCAGGTAAGCATTCACCACCGTGGTCGCCGCACGCTCGTACTCCCGAAACTCCGGCAAGATGCGATGCGAAACCGATACCGGAATTCCCAGGTCGCTCAGCGCCTCCGCCACGCGCCGCTCCGTCTCCGGATTCGCAAACGAGAACAGCAGCGAAATCGCCGCCGCCTCCGCCCCGCTTGCGCGCACCGCATCGGCCAGCGCGCGCAGCTCCTCCTCGGTCGGCGCGCGCAGCATCTCCCCTTCCGCGCTCACGCGCTCGGTCACGCCGAAGCGCCGTTCCCGCGGCACGAGGCATTCCGGCGCCGCCGCAAACCAGTCATAGAGATTGCCACGCGCCTGCCGTCCAATCGCGATGGTGTCTTCGCATCCCGCCGTCGTCACGAACGCAACGCGAGCTCCCCTGCGTTCCAGCATCGCGTTCGTGCCCAGCGTGGTCCCA
>JBARMS010000020.1:0-71357 GCA_049802575.1 Acidobacteriaceae bacterium
CCGGCTCGCACTGAGCGGCACAACCCATATTCCATCGCCACCCTGCGCTGCCAGCTGGCCGCACACCTGGCCCGCTCCCTGCCCAGATGCCCCTGCTGTCTGCGAGACTTCTTATAACACAGTAGTATTAGACAGCCGCAGAACGGAGCCAAACTCCGGGCTGGGGAAAGCTATCCAATATATGTTGCGGCACTGGAAGGCGCTGACCCTGTTCCTGCGCACCACCGGAGCGCCTCTGGATAACAATATCTGCGAAAGATCGCTGAAGCGGGCGATCCTGCATCGGAAAAATGCGCTCTTCTATAAGACGCTGAACGGAGCACAGGTGGGCGATCTGTATATGAGCCTGATCCATACCTGCGAGCTGAACAGCGCCAATCCCTTCGACTATCTGACCGAGTTACAGCGACATGCAGAAGATCTGGCGCGGAATCCGGCGGAGTGGATGCCGTGGAACTACCGCAGCCGCATCGCTTCCTGACGCGTTATCATCCTCGCCATGGCCGAAAAGGATCCTCTGCGGCCATGGTCAGAGAGCAGCCTGAAATGCCCGGGAAACAGGGTTCCGGAACGACCAAATCGCAAAAAGTTTTCGGCCACCCCGGTAAAAGGACTGGAACCGCGCTCCGCGCCGGTCTCTACGCCCGCGTCTCCACGCACGATCAGCAAACGCTGCCCATGCAGAATCGCGCCATGCGCGACTACGCCGCCCGGCGCGGCTGGAACATCGTGATTCAGGTGAAAGAGGTCGGCTCTGGCGCGTCACATCGGCAGATGAGGGAGAAGCTGATCGAAGCCGCCCGGAGGCGCGACATCGACGTGGTGCTGGTCTGGCGTCTCGATCGCTGGGGCCGATCGGTAACCGATCTGCTGGCCTCGCTTCAGGAACTTGAACATCTCGGTGTCGGCTTCGTCTCGCTGACCGAGGCACTCGACCTGACCACTCCTGCCGGCCGCGCCATGGCCGCCATGCTCGCCGTCTTCGCGGAGTTCGAACGCGAAGTGCTGCGCGAGCGGGTTCGTGCCGGTCTGGCTCACGCCCGGCAGAACGGCAAGATACTCGGCCGCCCTCTTACCGCCGGTCTCAAAGCTGACAAAATCTGCAAGCTCTATCGGTCCGGCCTCAGCAAATCCGCCATCGCTCGCCGGCTCAGCATCGGCCGCACCTCCGTCCGCCGTATCCTGAACGGGCCGCGCTCATCATAACCGCCATGCCGACACTCAAACGCGACTCTGTTCGAGAAAACCGAATCCATGACGAAATCATCGTGGACGCCAACGGACCCGAAGAGCAGGCCATGAACTGGTACTACTATCTGGAAGATAAGATCCACTTCCCCTTCCGCGCCAAATGCACCGCCTCCCGAGTGACTTCACCTCTTCGCAAAGGCGAATCTGTCGAGGTCCGGCGCATGGCTCCTGAAGACGCCTGCTCCGGCGAAATGCTCGTTCTGATCCGCTGGCAGGATCGGAACGTGGCAATTCCGCTCTCCCAACTGACCGCCATCAATCCCGATCAGTCAACCCGGCACGCTATCGATGACTGGCATTACTGGGTTCGACAGGGATACTGCTTCTGATCTGTACACGCCTGCCGAAAGCTCACAAATCATCCTGTTAGGCCGTGACCGGCTCGAGGATGCGGCTCCAGCGGCGCTCGGTGCGGGCGGCGTGGGCTTTTTTGTGCCACGCATAGCCGGCGATCAGCGGCAGCGCCAGGGTGGCTTCGCTGTACACCATTTGCTCAAAGGTCGTGTCGACTTTGCCCCACGAACTGGCTTCCTTGAGTGTGCTCGACGACAATGCCCCATCGCGCACATCGGCTACCGTGATCTGGATGGCGTACTTGTGCATGGGCGCTTCGTTGCCGAGGATGTCGGCGGCGACCACGATATCCTGGGCGAAGTTCTTGGGGACGCCTCCCCCGATCATCAGCAGGCCGGTGGTGGGATTGGCGATCTTGAGCTGCGTCAATTCGTAGAAATCTTTGGCGGAATCGAGGGAGACTTTCGGCTTGTCCTGCCGCTTGTGCTGGTGTGCGACCAGGCCGAAGCCGGCCGAGCAGTCGCTGAAGGCGGGGCAAAAGATGGGAACGTCCTTTTGATATGCGGAGAGGACGATGGAATCGACGCCGCCCTTTTCCGGCGTCTTGCCATTCTGCTCGAGCCAGGCGCCCATGGCGCGGATGAACTCCCGTGAGCTGTGCGGGCGCGGGGGCAGCGAATCGGCAACTTTCTCGGTGGTCTCGTCGCAGTGGCGCAACTCTTCTTCGTCGATCAGCGTGTCGTAGATGCGGTCGATCATCAGCTCGCGCAGCTCGCCATCCTGCGTTCCGGACTTGTAGAGGTCGTCGGCGATGTAGTGCTGAAAGCCGAGGGCTTCGAAGAAGTCCTGATCGACGATGTTGGCGCCGGTGGAGACCACGGCATCGACCATGTTGTTGCGGATGAGGTCGACGAAGATCTGCTTGAGGCCGGCGGAGATGAGGGAGCCGGCGAGGCAGAGGATGACGCCGCAGTCCTGGTCGCGCAGCATGCGCTCGTAGATGGAAGCGGCCCGTGCGAGATCACGGGAGCTGTAAGCCATCGACTGCATAGCGTCAACCAAAGCGACGACGTTGTGCTGCTTGATATCGATGTGGCGAATGGGCGTGGAGAGGAGCTCTTTCTTCGAAGACATAGCCTCTTCAGGATATCAAGATGAGAGTCGCATTCGATTGCGCCGGTGTGAATTGATCGATGCGGTCAACGGGCTGCATCGGCGCGAACTGCGCTGCGTTCGGAATCGGCCGGCCTGTTGCTCACCGAGCTGGTGGAGCAGGTCCGCAGCGGCGTGCCGATCAGGTAGCGGATTGCGACCCTTCCGCTCTTCTCTTCCCCGATTTGCCACGCGTAGTCCGCCGCTTCCAGGCCTGCGGTCAGCTCGCGCATGTCGTCGAGCGAATAGCTCCGCAAGCAGGACAGAATCCCATCGATCCATAGCACCAGGGGAACCACCGGAACGATGCAGGTCCAGAAGAGACGGTTCCAGCGGACAGGACGAGCCGCGGCTGCCGTCCGCCAGCCCAGGACCGGCACGCCGATCAGCAGGGCCATGGTCGCCGCATCGCGGCGCGCCGCTTCGAAGATGGCGATGCCTTGCCGCTGGCGGAAAGCGTCTTCGAGGATCGCCCTGGCTTCAGGAGGATTGAAATGGTGGAAGGAAGAGAAGATGGTGCGGAAGCCGAGGAGAGCAGGGGGAACCGCTCGGGCGTCGACAGGGTCCTGAACGGACTGGAGGCTGGCGGGTGAGCCCCTCCCGGCGAGCAAAGCGCTGGGGGAACGATCCGTCAGGCGGACGGTCAGCGGCTCGCCATCGGCCAATTCGGGATACAGGCTCGGCCACGGACCACCGCCGCCGGAGCAAAGATCGACGACGCAATGGGTTCCCGCCTGCTGCACGGCGGCGCGGAGCCGGCCGGCGATGGGCCGATAGGTCTGGTTCGCATTCCAGACGGCCTCCAGCGCCTCCGTTACCAGGTCGCGCAGGCTCTTCGGAAACCACGAGCTGTCGTGAATCTCAAACCAGGGCTGCCGTTGCATGGGGACTCTGCGGTTGGATGCCTGTGCCCTTCCCTCGGCGCTCCCGCACGCGTGCCACTTTGCGATGCGGCCATTTTCCGCGCGCAGGGGAACCATCGAATCGGCGAGCGAAAACGCGGTATCCTCCGTCATTAGAGCAGACGTACGAAATTTCCTGCGCCGGCGCCGGTTCCGGCTGGAGGATTGCCAGGATGAGTTGCTTTGAAGGCCAGCTCGCCGGCTGGATGTCGCCTGCTCTTGCGAGAACTGTGGATACGAGCCAGACGATCGCCCAGCTGGTAGCGGAATATTCGACGGCGCTGTACCGTGTGGCCTTCTCGGTGACGCGCAATGCCGCCGAGGCGGAAGACGCCGTGCAGGAGACTTTCCTCCGCGTCCTGAAGCACGAATCCCGGCTGGGAGAAATTCGCGATTACCGCGTCTGGCTGGTGCGCATCGTGTGGAACATCGTGCTCGACAAGAAGCGCCGCGCCAAAACGCGCCCGGAAAACGAAGATGTGGCCGATCACACCCGCACGCTGCCATCCGGGGATCGTCCTGCCGATGCCGCCGTGATCTCGTCGCAGGAACATGCGCGCATCCTCGCGCTGATCGACCATCTTCCGCACCGCGAACGCGAAGCGCTCCTGCTTTCCGCCGTGCAGGAACTGACCACAGCCGAGATCGCTGCCACGCTGAAGACGACGGAATCGTCGGTGCGGTCGCGCATCTTTCGGGCCCGCAGAGAGCTGGCGGTGCTGCTGGAAAAAGAAGGAATCCCACGATGACCCTGGAACGCCATCCCGGCACGGACTCGCGACACGACAGCGAGATTGATGCCGCGCTCCGCAAGCTCGGCGCAGCCACGCCCGAGCCGGGACTGGAAGGCCGCGTGCTCGTCCGCCTGGCCGCTGCGCGTATGCAGGGCGAGCCAATGATGGCGGGGTCCCTCTGGTGGCGGCGCATGCCGCGCCCGGTGATGCCGCTGCTGGGATTCACCTGCGCGGGCATTCTGTGCGCCGGGATCGTCGCGGGCTCGGTGAGCCATTCGCGCCACAATCAGACAGGACCTGTTCCGTCGCCTGTGATCCAGATGCCGGGGACGGGCGTGGGCGCCGCGTCGGCGATGCATCCCGCTGCGCCGGCATCGACGCCGGTGCCTGCCGGGACCGCGAGCCGCGGGCACTCCAGCCGCCACAACAGCAAGGGGCGCGCGCGCATTACGCCCGAGGCCCACAAGGCACCGGGTGTGGCTGTGCCCGCTCCCGACTCGAACCTTCCGCCACAATAAGAGCGCCGGCGAATTGACTGGCACGCGACGCGCGGGCGCGCTTCCGCTGTACTCTGTGTGTGCCATGCGAACGGTTCTGACTGCCAGGCGCCTGCTCACACCTGCGGAAACTCTGGAAAAACCAGCCGTCGTTATCGAGGACGGGACGATCGTCGCGATCCAGTCGCGAGCCAGTGCGGAGTTGCCGCCGGGCCGGCACGTTGATTTTCCCGATGCGACGCTGATCCCCGCGCTCTTCGACGTGCACATTCACGGCAGCGGCGGCCACGACGTGATGGAGGCGACCGAATCCGCGCTGAACCGCATTGGCGCGTTTCTGGCTGGGCGCGGCATCGGAGCGTATCTGGCAACGACGGTGACTGGGCCGCTCGATTTCCTGCTGGGCTCGCTGAGCGGGCTGGCAAAACTGCTCAACCAACCGATCGACGGAGCGCGGCCGCGAGGCATTCACCTCGAGGGCCCATTTCTCTCGCCGCACAAGCGCGGGGCTCACGCAGAGAGCCAGTTGCTGACGCCCTCGGTCGCGCTCTTCGAGCGCATGTGGCAGGCCGCGGAAGGGCAGATTCGCCTGATGACGATCGCGCCGGAGTTGCCGGGCGCCGAGGAGACGATTGCGTATGCCACGAAGCTCGGCGTGCGCATCAGCCTCGGCCACAGCGATGCCGATGCGGCGGCAGCGCAGCGCGGCGTGCGCGCCGGCGCCGTGTCGGCGACGCACACGTTCAACGCGATGCGCGCCTTCGATCATCGAAGCCCCGGCCTGCTCGGCGAGGTGCTGACGAACGACGCGCTGTTTGCCGAGCTCATCTGCGATGGGCTGCATGTCGATCCCGCGGCGGTCAAGCTGTGGTGGAAGGCGAAGGGCGCGGCGCGAGGAATTCTGGTCACCGATGCGATGGCTGCGGCCGGCATGCCCGACGGGCCCTACCGGCTGGGCGAGCTGGATGTGCGCGTGGAGAATGGGCGTGTTCTGATCGGCGAAAGCACGCTGGCCGGAAGCACGCTCACGCTCGATCGCGGCGTGCGCAACTTCATGGCATTCACCGGCGCGAATCTTGGCCAGGCCGTGACGCTGGCCACGCGCAATCCGGCGCGCATGACAGGATTCGATGGCGAAGTGGGATCTCTGGCCGCGGGGCGCGTCGCCGATATTGCCCTGCTGTCGCCGGACCATGAAGTGGTGGAGACGTTTTTGCGCGGCGAGCCGTGCTGCATTCCGGCCAGCGAGGTGAATTTCAACGGCTGAAGTCGCTCCTGTGCGGGAGGAAGCCCTTTGACCCGGCCCTTGACAGCGATCACTCGCTGTTTGAAGATGCCCCGTACCGGAATCGAAAACAACGAATGCGTCCAACCGGGCGCATCTTTGTTGGCTCGCTGGAGGACGCATGGGCTCAGGGAAATTATCTTGCGCGCTCGCTTTGTTTCTCTGTGCATCTCTCCACGCCCAACCTGCCAGGCGCATCGCCGTCATCGCCGGGAATGGCCCGCTGGAGCAGCAAGCGCCCATCTATAAAATTGGAGAAAATCGTCTGACGGTCAGCCTGACGGGAAAACTGGCCGCCACGCCAGGAATCACGCTGATTGCGCAGACCGATATTGACCTGCTGCTGAAGACCCAGAACTTTGAGAACAGCGACCGGTCGTCCTCCGAGACGGCAGCGCACATCGGCAAACTGCTGGCCGCAGCGCAAATTGTGCTGGTGAACGTTACGAGCGGCGTGCAGAGCCATCACCTGGAGAGCTCGCCCGCATCCACAAAAGACATCGCCACGGTGCAGTCCGGTGTGAATGCACGGCTCATCGATGTGGAGACGGGCGCGATTCTCGCCCAGCCCTCCTTCACTTTTAAGCAGGACGCAGTCGCCTCGGAAACCAAAAAGTGGCCGGTGCTGAAGACTACCGGGGAGGGCCTGCAGGCAACGTGGAGCGATTTGTGGACGAAGGCTACGGACACGCTTACGGCGGAGCTTGCTGACCAACTGACCAGCGCTCTGGCCCAGGCGCCGCCACCGGCCGCCGGAGACATTCTGGTGGCGGGGATGGCGAATGGGAGCGTGCTGATCAACAAGGGAACCCTTTCCGGCATCAGGCAGGGAGAACGGTTGCAGATTGTCCGCATGGTCTCAACGGGGCTGACCGATCCGGCGACCAACAAGCTGATCACGCAAAAGCAGAACGTTTGCCTCCTGACCGTGAACGACGCGGAAGACACCAGCGCCTCGGGATCCTGCGCGGGCGGTGTGCCCGAGAGGAACGATCTCGCGGAACCGATCCAGCCTTAACGTGTCAGCGTGCCGCACGCATTTTGGAGCGTTCGATCCAGCTCACCAGGAAGAGTATCGCCATCAGAAGCAGCGGCCCGGAAATTCCCGCGATCGGAGCCCAGTGAACGTGTCGAGGAGGGACGGTCCATGACCACGCGTAATACAGGGCGGCCAGGAAAAACAGCCCTGCTCCGATCCATTCCCATTGCCAGGCAACGATCAGGACAGCGACCATGATCAGGGCGGGAATCAGATCCATCGCAATCGCGATCAGGATCCGCCAGCTTCCATGAACCTGGTTGAAAGCCTCGAGCGCGAACAGGCAGGAAAATGGCGAAAGCAACAGAGAGGGCTCGGGGAGACCAATAGACCAGGCGAGCGGTAACGCAGCTCATACCTTCCACCTCCTTACTGGGGAAGCGCATGTGCTGCCTTCATTGGAGCCCCGCAGGATGGTCGCGTCAAGACCGCATCGGCGCGAGGGCTTCCCTCAGTGCCCAGCCGTTTCGGTGAGGATTCCGGACAGCACGTTGAGGCTGCCGTCGACCTGCCGGCTGTCGAGACCGAGAATCTTCACGATCAGCGGGTCGACATTCACGTTCTCGAAGGGCTTGAGCTTTACGCCGCGGCGGATATCCGGCCCTTCGGCGTAGAAGACGGCCTTCATATTGGGCATGAGGAATGGGTCGAAGCCGTGATTGCCCACTTCGGGCGCGCGGTTTTCGCGATCGGCCGGCGGTGCGTGAGCGCGAATCGCGTAGGGTCCCTGCGCGACGATGATTGGATCGCCCTCGCGCGGATTGCTGTTGAAGTGCAGCTGCGCGGGCACATGGTCGCGCCGGTAAACCATAAACGACGCATCGGCAGCTTTGAGCTTGTTATAGACAGCGGTCGCTGCCACTTCGTCCGGCGCGTAAAGGAGCGGGCCCACGGTCGTGAAGCCATCGAGCGGCGCAAATTTGTCGAGATCGATCCAGCCGCCGTCGATCTTCTCCATGCCGTGGTCGGAGACGATGATGAGGTCTATGGGCAGGTGCAGTGCGTCGAGGTCCCGCTCGAGCGTGCCCATCAGCTCATCCACGTGCTTCACGGCAGCGGCGGTTTGCGGACTATCCGGGCCGAATTCGTGCCCGGCATGGTCGACATTGGGGTAATAGAGCGTGATGAAATGCGGCCGCTGCGCTGCAGGCAGCTTGAGCCACGCGATCACCTGATCGATGCGCTGCTCGTCGGGGCAGTTATTTGTGTAGTGCAGATAGAAGCTGGGGCGCTCGCCCGCAATCTCCGCCTCAGAGCCCGGCCAGAAGAAGCAGGCGCTGCGCATGCCCTGCTTTTCCGCGAGCGACCACAGCGGCGTGCCGCCGTACCAGGAGCCGTCGGCGCTGGTCTTTGGATCGCTGAAGGAATAGCGCTCTTTCCTCGCCGGATCGTAAAACGAATTGGCTACGATGCCGTGATGCTCGGGATAAAGCCCGGTGACCAGCGTGTAGTGATTCGGAAACGTCAGCGACGGATAGGCCGGAATCATCCCGTCGGACGCGCTCGCTCCCTGGTCAGCGATGGCCAGCAAATGCGTGGCGCCGTATTTCTTCGCGTAGTCGTAGCGGAAACCGTCGAGCGAGACGAGCACGACGTAATGCTTGTTCTGCTGCGTCGCGGTGTTTGGCCCGTGATCGACGGCGATGACGGGCGGAAGCTGCGCCTGGGCCGCCCCGAGCAGGCAAAGGACAAACAGCGGGAGCCATCGCAAACGTAATCTCATCGCCGGGAACCTGTTCCCTCCAACCCTACACCCCGCGGTTACGAGTAGGCCGCACTCATCTGCTGGAATTCCTCGCCCATCCACTGCGAGAAGGCTTCACTGGACTGGGTGCGGCTGAGGAACTGGTGCACGATCTCTTTTCCGGGCATCGATCCACCCGGATCGAGCACGGCGCGGCGATATTTCATCGCCACGGGCGAATCGAGCAGAGCGTTGCGCGGGAACTGGCTGAAGAAATCGAGGGCGATCACCTTGTCGTAGAGATAGGTGTAGTAGTTCGACGAATAGCCGACCAGATGCGTGAAACTCGCGTACATGCGGTTGCCCTCGATCCACGCATAGGGCAGGAAGCGCGTGTACAGCGTGCGGAACAGCTCGTCGGGGTCGATGGACGCAGGGTCGAGGGCATGCGTTTCGAGCGCGCAGGTGGTGTAGTACAGCTGCGTCCGCACCCAGTCGGCGCGGCCGAAAGCGCCCGCGCGGTTCATACGCTGCACCAGCTCGGTGGGAATCGGTTCGCCGGTTTCGTAGTGGTGGGCGAAAGTCGCCAGCAGGTGCGCGTCGCGGAAGAATTCCTCGAGCATCTGCGACGGCACCTCGACAAAATCGCCCTCGGTGGCGATGCCGCTGATGCCCGCCCACGACTGGCGCCCGCCCAGCAGGGCGTGCATCAGATGGCCGAATTCGTGGAAGAACGTCACCACGTCGGAGTACTGCATCAGCGCCGGATTGCCTTCTTTCGGCTCAGGAAAATTGCAGATGAGCGCCGCCTCGGGCAACTGGCGTCCTGCGATGCCCGGCACCAGCGGATGCGCGGAGAACCACTTGTCCTTGCCCTCGCGCGGATGCATGTCGAGATAGAAACGGCCGGCCAGCTCTGTGCCGTCCCACACTTCCCAGGCCCTCACCGCGGGATTCCACACCTCGGGATTCCGGATGGGCCGGAACTCCACCTGGAAGAGCTTCTCGGCTGTGGCCAGCACTCCGGCTTCGACGCGCGCGTAGGGGAAGTAGGGCCGCACCGACTGCGAGTCGAAGTCGAAGGCTGAGCGCCGGTACTGCTCGAGCCAATAGCCGCGACTGGCAGCGTCGATCTGCTCGAGCCCGGGCTGCTGCGAACGCGCGAAGTCGAGGATCATCGCGTATTCCTTCTCTGCGCCGCCTTTGCTGGCCTGATCCAGGTCGTCGAGGAAGGCGCGCATGTTCGCCGCGGACTCCATCATCTGGTCGGCAGTGGCGAGGTCGGCCCAGTGCGCAAAGCCGAGCAGGCTCGCCATTTCCTGGCGAATCGCGAGCAGGTCGAGCAGGATTTGCCGGTTCACCGGATACGCCCGCGTGTTATAGGCGAGAAACATGCGGCGGCGCAGGTCGGCCGAGCGGGCGAAGGTCATCACCGGAGCGTAGTCAGGGAAATCCGTGGTGAGGACGATCTTGCCGTTTTCCCCAGCCTTGTGGACCTCAAGATAATCCTGCGGCAGGCCGTCCAGTTCCGCCGGATCCTCGACCGTGACGGTGTTGCCGCCCTCCTGCACGTTGCGGCCAAAGCCGAGGGCCAGCAGCGTGGCTTTGTCCTGCAGCTCTTTGATCCGCGCCCGCGTGGCGTCGTCCTTGTCGACGCCCGCCAGCCGATATTGCAGCAGCGTGCGGTCGAGATAGTGTTTCGTCGCCGCATCTGCGTTGCCTGCGTCGATGGCCGCCAGCGCGTGGTAGACATCGCGATTGAGAGAAAGCTCGACCCCGGCCTGGGAAATCCTCTGCAGCAATTCTTCCGCGGCGTCGCGCACCTCTTTTTGCGGATAGACGCTGTGCATCAGCCCGGTCTGTGTTCCGGCCACACCAAGTTCGGCAATGGCATCGTCGTAGGCGCGCAGCGTGGTCTCGATGGTGCGCGAGTGCGGCGCCGTTACCCGGGCGACCGCTTCCTGATGGCGGCGCAGCCGGTCTTCGACCCAGCCCTTCAGGTTCTGCGGATCGATGGATGCGTAAGGAGGGGTGACGGAAGCAGAAATCGGCTCAGAAACCTGCGGCATTGCGAAAAGACCCTCTGTACGCAGGGTATCGCAAGCCTCTTTTGATTGCTTAGCTGCGGACGACTTCGCGCGTCTTCTCGAGGGCGGCGAGCGCCGCGGCTTGCTGCGAGGCTGAAGGAGTTCGTCCCCTTTGCAGATAAAGGCGCACCAGCAGGATCAGATAGTCGACGGCCACGCGCAGATTGGCTTTGCTCCGGCCCGCGTAGCGGCGGCCAAAGGTGAAGGGCACTTCGACGACCGAGCCGATGGCTCCGCGCGAGAGAATCTCAAGCAGGATCTTGAATCCGGATTTTTGCAGAGCGATGCCGTCGATGCAGGAACGGCGCACCAGGAAAAATCCTGACATGGGATCCCGCGCACGCAGGCCGCTGCGCTGCACCGGCAGCGTCATCCACACCGCGAGGCGCGAGATGAGGTGCCGCGAAGGCTTCCAGCCCTGCAGGCTGCCGCCGCTGGCATAGCGGCTGCCGACGACCAGATCGGCGCCAGCGCTCAGGGCGGCCCACAACTCGGGCAGCAATTCCGGCGGATGCTGCAGGTCCGCATCCATCACGCCCAGCAGCGGCGCATCGCATTCGGCCCAGCCGCGCAGCACCGCTCCTGCCAGCCCCTGCTCGCCTTTGCGCACAATGAGGCGAATGCGCGGATCTTCGCGCACCACTTCGGCAACAATTGCCTCGATGCCGTCGCGGCTGTCGTCGTCCACTACAATCACTTCATACGCAATGCCACAGGGATCGAGGGCGGCGCGAATCCGCGCCAGCAGCGGCCGTATGTTGTCAGCTTCGCGCAGCGTGGGCACGATGAGCGCCAACCCGGCCGCGCATGAGGCAGCCTGCGTATGGCCGCGAGCCACGGACAGGAGAGGCTGATTGCGCTGTTGCATGCGGACCTTAGGGTACATGGACACGCTTTGAGAGTGACCAGCCAATGGAAGAACCTTTGCCTGCTCCTGCTGGTTTCTCTGGGCGCGTTGCTGGTCGAAGGATATCACCCTGGCGTGGAGGACGATGCGGTTTATCTCTCCGCGATCCAGCGGCGACTCGACCCTGCGCTCTATCCGCACGATGATCGGCTGTTCACGCTGCAGATGCAGGCCAGCGTCTTCGACAAGATGATGGCGGAGTGGGTGCGGGTCACGCACATCCCCGTGCCGGTTTCCGAGCTGATCGGGCAATTTCTGGCCGCGCTCTTTCTGCTTTGGGGCTGCTGGCGCATCGCAAAGCGGTGCTTCCCGTCGGCGGCGGGACAATGGGCCGGCGTGGCGCTGGCGGGCGTGCTGTTTTCCCTTCCCGTGGCCGGCACCGCGCTCTACATTTTCGATCAGTACCTGCATCCGCGGGCGATTGCAACGGGGCTGATCCTGGCTGCGATCGTCGCAGTGCTGGAACGGCGCTGGGTATTGGCGTCTGCCCTGCTGCTGACTTCCGTGGTGATGCACCCCATCATGGGGACCTTTGGCGTGTCGTATTGCGTGATCCTGTGGATTGCGGGGCGGCGCGGCTCAGCCGGTGCAACGCCGGCGCGCGCCGCCGCAGTGGCCGCGGGCCTCGTTCCGGCGTGGATCTTTGAAAAACCGTCTCCGGCGTGGCGCGCGGCGCTGTCGACGCACGACTACTGCTTTCTGGGGCGATGGACCTGGTACGAGTGGCTGGGCGCCATTGCGCCTGCCTTCATTCTGTGGGCGATGGCTCGCTATGCGCGGCGAGCGGAACGGCCGGTGATGGCGCGGCTGGCGGGATGCGGCGCAATTTATGCGGTGTTCCAGCTGATCGTCGCCTGCGTCATCATGCTGACGCCCGCGCTGGTTCGCCTGGTGCCGATGCAGCCGATGCGATTTCTGCACCTGGTGTACCTGCTCATGGCGCTGCTGGGCGGCGGCCTGCTCGGCGAGAAACTGCTGCGGGCACATGCCTGGCGATGGGCGCTGCTGTTTCTGCCACTGGCTGGCGGCATGTACCTCGCGCAGCGCTCGCTGTTTCCCGGCTCTGAACACCTGGACCTGCCGGGGCGCGCCTCGCGGAATCCATGGCTCGAAGCGTTTGCATGGGTACGCGCGAACACGCCGACGGACGCATACTTTGCGCTCGATCCCGGCTACATGGAACTGCCGGAAGAGAACTTCTACAGCTTCCGCGCGCTGGCCGAACGCAGCGAACTGGCCGACTGGGTGAAGGATTCGTCCGTGGCGACGCAGGTTCCGGAACTGGCGCCGCTGTGGCAGCAGCAGACACAGGCTGCGCTGGGATGGAAGCATTTCCAGCGGGAGGATTTCGAGCGGCTGCGCAAGGAGTTCGGCGTGGACTGGATCATGGTGCAGGGCAGCGGCGTGCCCGGACTGGCATGCCCTTACAGCAACGACGCTGTTGCCGTCTGCAAATTGTAAAAGCGGCGGTTACAGAATCTTCTTTCCAAACGCCGAGGAGATGAGTTCGACGGCCAGAGCCGCGGTGCGGTTGTGCTCGTCGATCACCGGGTTCACCTCGACGACTTCGAGCGAGAGCATGCGGCCGTGGTCTGCGATGATCTCCATGGCCAAATGTGCCTCGCGATAAGTGGCTCCGCCACGGACGGGCGTGCCGACACCGGGCGCGTCTTCGGGATCGATCCAGTCCATGTCGAGTGAAACGTGATAGCCCGCGGTGCCGCGGCCAGCGGAGCGCAGCGCCTCTTCCATCACCGTGCGCATGCCCCGCTCGTCGATATCGCGCATGGTGTAAACCTCGGTGATGCCGGCGCGCTTGATGTTTTCTTTCTCCGTCGCGTCGATGTCGCGGACGCCGATGAGGACCACGTTGTCGGGCTGCACTTTGGGCGCGAATCCAAGCAGGTTCGTCAGCGGATCCGGCCCCAGCCCGAGCAAGGCCGCGAGCGGCATGCCGTGCACGTTGCCGCTGGGCGACGTGGCCGGCGTGTTGATGTCGGCGTGGGCATCGATCCAGATAAGCCCGATCTTCTGGTTCTGTTCGCGATAAAACTTCGCCACGCCGGAGACGCTGCCGGCTGCGACAGAATGATCGCCGCCGAGAATGACCGGCGTCATGCCTTCCTTCAGCGCCTTCTCCACCTGTTCTGCCGTGCGCGAGCAGGTCTCGGTAATTTCCTTCAGATAGCGCGCGTGCTCGTCGCCGGCGGATTTCGTTTCGGCCACGGCAACGCTGATGTTCCCGCCATCGCGGACCTGGTGGCCGAGGGATTCGAGGCGCGCTTCGAGGCCGGCCACGCGGACGGCGGATGGGCCCATATCGACGCCGCGGCGCGATGCGCCCAGGTCGAGGGGGACGCCGATCACCTCGATTTTGCGCGGCGGAAGGGCCTGGACACCAAGGTAAATACCAGGAGCATTGGCCGTTTGCATGGGGAACTCGATGGGCTTTGCCATATCGTCACGTACTAGCAGGGCTGCACGCCTGAACCGGAATTCCGGATCGCCAACGGAGGTCACGGATAGATGCGGTTCAGCGTCCTTGCGAAAGGAATGGTTTCGCGCACGTGGTCGAGCCCGCAAATCCAGGCCACCGCGCGCTCGATGCCCATGCCGAATCCCGAATGCGGAACCGATCCATAGCGCCGCAAATCGAGATACCACTGGAACGCATCGATTGGCAACTGGTGCTCCTCAATGCGCTTCTTCAGCAGCTCGTACGAAGCGATGCGCTGCGAGCCGCCGATTATTTCGCCGTAGCCTTCGGGCGCCAGCACATCGACGCACAGCGCGTACTTCGGGTCGTTTGGGTCAGGCTCCATGTAGAACGCCTTCACCGCCGCGGGATAGCGATGCACCATGACCGGGCGATCAAACTGCGAGGAGATGTACGTCTCATCGGGCGATCCGAAGTCATTGCCGTACTCGAACGGCTGCTCGAGCAGGCCTTTGGCGTGGGCTTCGTTCAGCAGGGCCGCGGCTTCGTCGTAACGCAGGCGCGGAAAGGGCGGCTTGATGGCTTCGAGCTTCGTGACATCGCGGCCGATCGTCTTCACTTCCGCGGCGCGGCGCGTGAGGACGCGCTCCACGATAAAGCTGATGAAGTTCTCCGCCAGGCCCATCAGATCGTCGAGATTCGCGAAGGCCCACTCCGGCTCGACCATCCAGAACTCGGTGAGGTGACGGCGCGTCTTCGATTTCTCGGCGCGGAAAGTCGGCCCGAACGAATAGACCTTGCCGAGCGCGAGCGCGGTGCTCTCGATGTAGAGCTGCCCGCTCTGCGTGAGGTAGGCTTCGTCGCCGAAGTATTCGACGGGAAAGAGCGTGCTGGTGCCCTCGCACGCGGCCGGCGTGAGAATCGGCGGATCGGTGAGGATGAAGCCGTTGTCGTCGAGGAAGTCACGGGCGGCCTTGATGATTTCGGCGCGAATGCGGAGAATCGCGGCCTGGCGCGGCGTGCGCACCCACAGATGGCGGTGCTCCATCAGAAAATCGGTGCCGTGTTCCTTCAGCGTGATCGGGTAGGGATCGTCCTCGGGCACGCGCTGGAGGACTTCGACGTGCTCGACATCTAATTCGTAACCGCCAGGGGCACGTTTGTCGGCGCGGACCTTTCCGCGAACGATGACCGACGATTCCTGGGTGAGGCCTTTGACGGTAGCGAAGACTTCCGGCGGGACGGCGGCTTTGGGCACGATGCCCTGAATGGTTCCGGTGCCGTCGCGAAAGATGGGGAACAGCAGCTTGCCGCTTTCCCGCAGGTTGTAGAGCCAGCCATGGAGCGTGACCGCGTGGCCTTCGTGCTCGCCAATGCGGCCAATGGTGGAGAGCGGAGCTTCTGTCGCTGTTGCGGTTACAGATTCGGTGCTTTCGTCGCTTGTCATCGTTTCGATCCCTGCCGGCTAAACTCTAACTCCGGCATTTTCCATCTTTTCGAATGCTTTCCGCGCCTTCTCCGTCATGCTCTCTGCCGTTTCGCCCAGCGTGTAATGAATCTCGAGCACGCCGGCGGGCGTTTGCGGTGCGGATTTCAGCTCGGCCAGCGTCTCGTCCCACGCGATGGTGCCATCGCCAGGCCACAGATGCGCGTCCTTGTCTCCCTTGTTGTCGTGCAAATGGGAGGACCGGATGCGATCCTTCAGGTCCGCGAATGCTGCCTTAACGCCATCTCCCAGATGCGCATGGCCCACATCGAGGCAGACCCCCACATCCTGAAAATGCCCCAGGTGGAGAATCTCGATGAGGTGCGCGGGTTTCGCCACTTCGCCCTCCAGATTCTCCACGAGAATTTTGACGCCGAGCGGGCTCGCAAACGCGTGCAGGTGTTCGATCGCGGTGATGGAGTGCTCGATGGCCCGCTCGCTCCAGACGTCTTCGCGTTCGCCCAGATGCAGGATGAGGAACCGGAAGTGGATTTGCTCGGCCACCTCGAGCGCGCGCTTCACCTCATCCATCGCGTCAATGCGGCGGGACTTTTCCGGATGGATGACGTTGACGCTGGGCGCGCCTCCGCGCCCCATCTCCTGATCGGGATAGAGCGGCGCGTGCATGGAAAAGGGCTCGACGGTGCTGGACCGGAACCATTCCGCCAGCTCGCGGACATGGGCGCGGCTGGTGTAGTCGAAATGCTGGCGCGCCGCGAAGAGCTCGACGCCCTGCGCGCCGGCGCGGGCGCAGAGGTCGAGAAGTCCGGGATGCAGACGGTGATCGAGGAAGACGTGAGACGAGATGACTTTGAGCATGCAGGAACCCGGAGAGGGCTGATGCTTCTATCTTCTCATTTCGGACATGCGCCGACCCGAGCCTGACGCCCACCCTGCCGTCAACGGCCGGCGACAAGGAGGGGGCGCCCCGAGCCCACTCAAGCCAAAGTCGGGCTGGAATGGGCCGCCCGGGGCGGTGAATTATTCGCCCGGAGCTTCTTCGCCCTTGACCGTGACGCTGACGTGCGCGGTCACTTCGCGGTGGAGCTTCACCGGAATGTGGAACTCGCCCGTCGCCTTGAGCGGCTCTTCGAGCTGCACCTTGCGGCGATCGATGTTGAAGCCCTTCGCGGCCAGGCCCTGCGCGATGTCAGACGAGGTGACCGACCCGAAGAGGTGGTCGTTTTCGCCGACGCGGCGCTCGAAGACCAGCGCGACATTATTGAGTTGCGTGACCAGCTGCTCGGCTTCGGCCTTTTCCTTCGCGGAACGGCGGACGGCGGAGGCCTTCATCTGCTCGATAACCGCCTTGTTGGCAGGTGTCGCTTCCATGGCCAGATTTTTCGGCAGCAGATAATTGCGGCCATATCCGTCGGCGACCTTCACCACTTCGCCGCGGTGGCCGAGGTTCGAGACATCTTCTCTCAGAATCACTTCCATTTCGATCTCCACAGAGCACAGAGCTCAGAGCTCAGGGCTCAGAATGCGCAGTCAGGCGAATCGGGCTTGGCCGCTTCTTCACTGGCCGTTTCATCGCTGACTGCTTCTTATTCTTAACTGTTCTAGAACCGCGCCGCGAAGGGCAACAGAGCGATATTGCGCGCCTGCTTGATGGCCTTCGAGAGCCGCCGCTGATGCGTGGTGCACACGCCGGTCAGACGGCGGGGCACGATCTTGCCGCGCTCGGCCACGAAGCCCTGCAGCAGGCGGACGTCGCGATACGAGATCGCGTCGATCTTCTCGGTGCAGAACTTGCAAACCTTCTTGCGGCGGAAAAACTTGCGCCCGCCCGGTCCGCCGGAACCACCCGGACGTCCGCCGGGACCGGATGGACGTCCGCCTGGCGCATCGGTTCTGGGTGTCGATGTCGGTGTTTCGTCAGCCATTCTCTTTTCCTCCGGCTCGCCAACAGGGGCGAGCCATTCCATTCAAATCGTTGATTGCTTCGGCGAGAACTCCGGGAATCCATCCCGGATGCCTCGGCCGGCGCGAGAGCAATCGCGCCAACTCGATCGCGACTAGGCGCTGGCTTGCGTTGCCGTTTCAGCCGGGGCCGCCGCCGGAGCCGGAGCCGGAGGTGCCTCCGCAGGCTCGGCCGCCGGCGGGATCGCGCTCAGCTTCTTGCGCGTGGCGCGAATCGCCCGAACCTTGGCCAGCCGCTTCTCTTCCTCGTCCATGCGCACGGTAATAAACTTGATCACCGGCTCTGAGACGCGTAGGCGGCGCTCCAGCTCAGCCACCAGTGCGCCGTTGGCGTCCACGGTGAGCAGAACGTAGTTGCCATCGTTGAATTTGCGCACCATGTAGGCCAGCTTGCGCTTGCCGAGTTTTTCGGTCGAGCGCAGAGCACCGCCGCCCGAGGTGATGGTGTTCTCCAGACCGGCAATCAGCTTGTCCAGATCCTCGTCAGCCACATCGGGCCGAACGATAAACATAACTTCGTAGAAACGTTGCATTGTTGCCTTCTCTTTCCCTCCAGGCCCTCGGCCTGGCTCATCGAAATTCGCTTCCGGTCTTCCCAATTCCTGCTTCGTTCACTTGCCGCAGGGGCTAAAGCACCTTCCGTGGGGAGCCCCCTGACGGCACGACCAAGGTCGTGCCCTGATACAAAAGCCGCGGCCCCAGGGCGTTTTCTGCCTCTTTTCCAGCCGCACCCTGATAAAAAGTTGCCCTTCTTACGTCTCCGCCGCGCCGTTTCCGGCATCGTCCCGGCGGTTGAACTCATTCATGGCGGCTCCGATGCCCTGGGTCACCACCATCTCCACTGCGCGCGCCACCCGGTCAAGCACCGGATCGATCGCGCTCAAATCCCGCTTGCTCATCGGCGTCAGCAGGTAATCCTTGCCGCGGCGAAACGCCTCTTCGCGATTGCCGGGTTCGGGCCCCACGCCGATGCGGATGCGCTTCCACTCGTCCATGCCTAATGCGCCCGCGATGGAACGCGCTCCGTTGTGTCCCGCCGGACTGCCCCGCTCCCGCACGCGCAGCGTTCCGAGAGGCAAATCCAGCTCGTCGTACAGCACCAGCAGGTTCCCGGCGGGATCGATGTCGAACTCATCGACCAGCGCCCCCACGGAAAGCCCGCTGAGATTCATGAAGGTTTCGGGCTTGGCCAGGATCACTTCCCTGGCTCCCCACCGAACCCTGGCCGTGAGCGCGCGGCAGCGGCGATTGACCACAGCCGCGTTGCGCTCACCGGCGATGCGGTCGATCGCCAAAAACCCCGCGTTGTGCGGCGTGAACTGATACTCGATGCCCGGATTCCCAAGCCCGACCACCAGAAACGCGCCGCTCCGTTCCGGCACTTATTTCTTGCCGCCCTTGTCGCCGGCGGCCTTTTCGGGAGCAGCCGCACCGGCTTCGGCAGTCTCCTGCTTGCCTTTCTTCACCACTTCCGGCTCGGCCGGAACCGCGGTGGCAGCAGCCGCCTCGGCCTCCGGTGTCGCCACCACTTCTTCCTTAATCGAGACCACGTGCGCAACCGGCGTGTCTTCCGGCGTGATGAAGCGCATCGTGTCCGGATGCGGCAGATCGGAAACGCGCAGCACTTTGCCGAAGGTCAGCTCCGACACGTCCACGTCAATGTGGCCAGGAATGTCGCCAGGCAGGCACTCGATCTCCACTTCGCGGAGCATCTGGTCGAGGATGCCGCCCATCGTCTTGACGCCAATCGCCGTTCCGGTGAGCTGGATCGGCACTTCCACGCGGATCGGCTTGTCGAGCGCAATGCGCTTGAAGTCGATGTGAATCAGCTTGCCCTTGATCGGCTCGTACTGCCAGTCGACGATCATGACCTTCGCCGACGAACCGGAAACCTCGAGATCGAAAATCGAGTTGTGGCCGCTCTCGGAATGGAGGATCTTCTGAATCTGTTTGGGGTCGACTTCCACGGCCTGGGCTGGCTCCGCCGCTCCATAGACCACGGCGGGAATCTTGCCTTTGGCGCGCACGCGGCGCGCGGCATTCTTGTTGAACTTGCCCTCGCGGGGCACTGCGCTGACAGTTTCCTGAGTAATCATAATGTTCTCCTTCGGGCACGGAAAATCAGCTACTGGCTGCTAGCCGTTAGCTTTTAGCTCCGCTCCCTTCTGTACGGCCTCGTTCCGGTATGGCCGCCAATTGATGTTGTGCAATCCATCCAGCTAATAGCTAAAAGCTAGTAGCTATGAGCTGCATTTAGCTGAACAGCGTACTCACGCTGGTTTCCATGTGAATGTTGAGGATGGCCGCGCCCAGCAGGCCAGCCACCGACAGCACTTTCAATTTCCCCGACTCCACCAGCACATTCGCTTCTTCGCGCAGCGGAATCGAATCCGTTACCACCACCTGCTCCAGGCGCGAATGCAGAAGGCGCTGCACGGCCTCGCCGGAGAGCACCGGGTGCGAGGCGCCGGCATAAACCTTCACCGCTCCCTGCTCGAGCAACGCATCCACGGTCTTCACCAGCGTGCCGGCCGTATCGATAATGTCGTCGACGATCAGGCAGGTCCGCCCTTTCACCTGGCCGATTACGTTCATCACTTCCGTCACGTTGATGTCGGTGCGCCGCTTGTCCACAATGGCCATCGGCACTCCGAGCTTGGTGGCGATAAAGCGGGCCCGTTCCACGCCGCCGGCATCCGGTGAAACCACGGTCAGATCGGGCAGGTTCAACCCGTTGACGTAGCCGATCATCACCGGGCTCGCAAATAAATGATCCACCGGGATGTTGAAAAACGCCTGAATTTGCGCCGCGTGCAGGTCCATAAAGAGCGCGCGATGGGCGCCGGCCGTCACCATGAGATCGGCCACCAGCTTCGACGAGATGGCCACGCGGCCGCGGTCCTTGCGGTCCTGGCGAGCATAGCCGTAGTACGGGACCACGATGGTGATGCGGCCGGCGGAAGCGCGCTTGAGCGCGTCGATCATGATCAGCAATTCCATCAGGTGCTGATCGACCGGCCAGCAGGTGGGCTGCACGACGAAGACATCGGCGCCGCGCACATTCTCCAGCAGCTGGAAATAAACCTCGCCGTCGGAGAAGCGGGTCATCCGGGTCTCGCCCAGGCTGACGCCGATGTGCTTGCAGATCGCCTCCGCCAGCTCACGATTGGCGGTGCCGGAGAAGACTTTGAAGCGCCGATCCTCATTCGAAACGCGCGAGCGCCGGGCTTGCGGCTGCTGTTGCTGCTGGGGCTGCTGCTTTCCTTTGGATTGCGTTGCGCCGTCTGTCTGAGTATGTGCCACAGTCGGCGTGGCCGCTCCTGTCGCCTCGATCGTGTCGATCTTCACAAGATCCTCCAGCTGGTTTGCATGGCATCCTGTCGGTGGTACGGCGCGGTGAACGCTGCAGAAACTTCAGCACGGTCTTTCTCAACAACGGCACGACTTTGGCTGGGCGACCAGGATTCGAACCTGGACAAAGTGCTCCAAAGGCACTTGACCTACCATTAGTCGATCGCCCAGTAACCCGGTCCAGCAAAAACCTGTTAGCGAAAAGCTCTTAGCAACAAACTGGTAGCGAAACACTTTTAGCGAAAGACTGCCTGCGAATAGCACTTACCGTTCGCTGAACCTATTTCGCTAACCGCTTCACCGCTCCATCATGGAGTTCCAATACTCTTGCCGAGGCAACGTTTGCGTCCGCAGTGACCGCACGCCCGCCGCGCTGAGCCGTTCTTCCGCGGCTGTGGCCGCTGCCGCCGATCCGTACAGGCCGAAAAGGGCCGATCCGGAGCCGGAGAGCGCCGCGTGCAATGCACCGTCCGGGGAGCCGGAACCCGCAAGAATGCGCTTGATTGTGCCGAGGAGGGGATACTGTCGGAAAACGACCTCTTCGAAGTCGTTTTCGATCCCGGTTCGGACAAGCGCGAGAAGCGGGTGAACCGTCTCGGCGAGGTCGCCGCGCGAGGCGGTGACACCGGAGGAGTGCGCGCACGCTTCCGGGCCCAAGGCCGCGGAAAGAGCTCGACTCAACGCTTCCAGTCTATCGGACGGCCGCGGGGCGGTCAATCCCAGACTGCGGCTTGTCTGCCTGAAACCCTCCTCGCGGCCAGAGCTCGCTGAGATCTCGCGGGAACGCTGATCGCTGATCGCTGCACGCTGCTTTTCGTCCCAGTCGCGGAAGGCCTGGGGGGTGGAGACGCCAATGCCGGGCAGGGCGAGGACGCATTCCGTCGGTGGCAAATCGCCGAGGGGCGCGACTTGCTCGCCGCGTCCGGTGCCCAGCACCGCGCCGCCGATGAGGAACAACGGCACGTCGGAACCGACCTCGGCGGCGATCCGGAGGCGCTCGGCTTCGGGGAGCGCGGGAATTCCGTATCGCGCCAACTCCTGCTCGAGGCCGATGAGCGCGGCGACGGCGTTGGCCGATCCGGCGCCGAGCCCGCCCTGGACCGGCAGACGCTTCTCAATATGGATGGCGACCTCGGCGGATACACCCATCGCCGCCAGCGCCCGCTCGACCATCTTCCAGGCAGTGTTGCGCGCGTCGGTCGGAACGCGGGCGTCGGTGCTCGTGAGGGAGATGGCGGTTGTGCCGGCCGGCCGCGCTTCCACGGTGACGAGGTCGTGGGCGCCGAGGGCCTGGTAGCAGGTCGCCAGGGCGTGAAAGCCATCCGGCCGCGCGGGGCCAATGGCGAGACCGAGGTTGATCTTGCAGAAGGAACGAACCGTTACGGACATCGCTTCGATTGTAGGGGGAGTGGGGCAGCAAATCGACGAGTTCGCGGGTCAGCGGGCCGGCGTTTGCCGGGCCACCCTGAGAGTTGACTGGGCCAAACAGAATTTCGATGGCCCAGGCGGCCGAGATCCTGAAATCCCACATCGGCGCAAACCCCGCAGAAGTGGGACATCCGGGTCTGTGCCTGACCCACCCTGTCGCGTCAAAAACGGACGCGACAAGGATGGGGCACCCAGAGTTAGAGGATGTACCGCGACAGATCCTGGTTCTTCACGATGCTGGCGACCATTTGCCGGACGTATTCGGGGTCGATGACCACCACCTTCTCGCTCCCGTTCGGCGTTTCGCGCTCGATGATCGGCAGCGGTGCGGTGGTGCCTTCGCCGACGGCGGCCAGCTCGACGATGGTCCCGCCATTTTTCTGCTCGCCGGCCTGATCTTTCTTGGGCTGGGCGCGGGTCAGGTCGGGGGCGAGGAAGCTGATCTCGTCGAGCACGCGCTCCATGATGGTGTGCAGGCGGCGCGCGCCGATGTTCTCCGTGGCTTCGTTCACGCGGAAGGCGAACTGCGCCATTTCCTCGATGGCCTCGGGCGTGAACTCGAGCTTGAGGCCTTCGGTTTCAAGCAGCGCCGTGTACTGGCGAACGAGCGAAGATTTAGGCTCGGTGAGGATTTTGACGAAGTCCTCGACGGTGAGCGACTGCAGCTCGACGCGGATGGGGAAACGGCCCTGCAGCTCGGGGATCAGGTCGCTGGGCTTCGAAACATGGAACGCGCCTGCCGCGATGAAGAGAATGTAGTCCGTGCGCACCATGCCGTAGCGGGTGTTCACTGTGGTGCCTTCGACGATGGGCAGGATGTCGCGCTGGACGCCCTCGCGGGAAACGTCAGGCCCATGGCCGCCCTCGCGGCCGGCGATCTTGTCGATCTCGTCGAGGAAGACGATGCCCGAGCTTTCGACCCGCTCGACGGCGAGGCGCGTGACCTGATCCATATCGATGAGGCGGCCCTCTTCTTCCTGGATGAGGTATTCGAAAGCATCGGAAACCTTCATCTTCCGCTTCCTGGTGCGCTGGCCGAAGATGTTGGGGAGCATGTCCTTCAGGTTGACGTCCATCTCCTCGACGCCCTGGTTGGAGATGATCTCAAAGGACGGCGAGTTCTTCTCGCGCACGTCGATTTCGACCTGCCGGTCGTCGAGCTTGCCCTCGCGGAACTGCTGGCGGAGTTTCTCGCGGGTGCGGGCGTGGGAATCGCCGCCGGGAGCGGGCAGGGCGTGGGCGTCGATGATCGGGCCCTGGCCGGCCGGTGGCTGGCCGGGGGCGGTCGTGCCTGCGGGCGTGGGGCTGGGCGGCAAGAGGAGATCGAGGAGCCGCTCTTCGGCGTTCAGTTCGGCGCGGTCTTCCACCTCTTCGAGCTTCTCTTCGCGCACCATGTCGATAGCGATCTCGACCAGGTCGCGGACGATGGAATCGACGTCGCGGCCCACGTAGCCGACCTCCGTGAACTTGGAAGCCTCGATCTTGAGGAAGGGCGAATTGGTCAGCTTCGCGAGGCGGCGCGCGATTTCCGTTTTGCCGACGCCGGTGGGCCCGATCATGATGATGTTCTTCGGCATGATCTCGTCGGCGATCTCGGGCGCGAGCTTCTGGCGGCGCATGCGGTTGCGCAGGGCGATGGCGACAGCGCGCTTGGCAGCCTTCTGGCCGACGACGTACTTGTCGAGTTCGCCGACGATCTCGCGGGGGGTGAGCTCATCGAGCGAGAGCTCCTGGTCTTCAGCGGTTCCGGGTAAGTAAATAGCCATTTAGGGTCGCGATTCCTCAAATCTAGTTTGCGATCTAGCCGCGAGCAGCTTCTTTACGACGTTTCGCGTGTTGCTCAGCAGCGTCGCTTTGCGAATCTCTGGCCGGAGAAATTTTGAAAGATCGTGGACGGCGCAATTGCGCGCTTCTCTGACTGTATCCGCCATACCCCACTCTTCGGGGGTGAGCATGCCGCGATCCTCTGCTTCTTTCAGCATTAGATCCAGGTTCCAGTCTACGTTGAGAGTCTGCTTCAGGGCCTGCTCCAGGATTGCACCGCAAATGACGGCGACCGAAAACTCGAAGCCATCGAGATAGCAGCGATGGGCCTCTTGGAACAATATGCGCAAATTGCCCGAAATAATGTCCTTGTATTCCAGATCCGCAAGGGACTGGGTTCGGGACACGAGTGAGTTCAGCCTAAGCGCAAAATCCCATGCAAAATATGCTGCGAAATCCGGCTGTCGGGCTGCCAACCGTTTGACTTGGCGCTCTTGCTCAAGCACTTCGCGAATATGTTGGAAGTACCATTTCTCGAATTCTTCGCCCCTGAGGTCCGAACCGAGGAGTTCTGCGACGCGATCCAAGTCTGCTCCGCGGAAGACGAACCGCAGGAAATCCTCGCTTCTAGGCCGAGGTTCTGGAAGGTCCGGGAACAGCGAGACGAGGTGGCTCACCCTCTCTGCCAGTTCGGTTGAGTCAATGAGTGCCCTCGACCTTAGGGCCTCTGCTGCGGCCTGATCCCAAGCGACAGCCCCGGGATCCTTCTTCTCGAGGTCGTCGGCTTCGAGCATCAGGAGGCGCTCCAGGCCCTCTCGATCGAGTCGATAGAGCTGGAGAAACCGTACGAGCAGGCTCTGAAGATCGAAGGCCATGGACCCGTCCTACGCTTTCAGCTCTTCGATGGTGATTTTGTCGTTGGTATAGATACAGATCTGGCCTGCGATGCGGAGCGCCTTCTCGGCGATTTCCCGCGCGGACAGCTCTGTGTTTTCCATGAGGGCGCGGGCCGCAGCCAGCGCGTAGGAACCGCCGCTTCCGATGGCCGCGATGCCTTCATCCGGCTCGATCACGTCGCCCGATCCGCTGATGAGGAAAGTCTGGTTCAGGTCGGAGACGACGAGCAGGGCCTCGAGGGAGCGCAGCATCTTGTCGGTGCGCCAGTCTTTGGCCAGCTCGACGGCGGAGCGGCCCAGATTGCCGGCGTACTGCTCCAGCTTCGTCTCAAAGCGGCTGAAGAGCGAGAAGGCGTCGGCGGTCGAGCCGGCGAATCCGGCGAGAATCTTGTCCTGGTAGAGGCGGCGAATCTTTTTCGCGGTGTGCTTGAAGACCGCCTCGCCCATGGTTACCTGGCCGTCGGCGGCCATGACGACGCCGGCGCCGCGGCGCACGCAGAGGACGGTGGTGGAGCGGATGCGGACGCGGGAGCCGGCATGCGCGGGGTCAGCCTGCCCTGGCCCGGAGCCACCGGCGCGCTCAGAAATTCTCTTCTTCAAGGAAAAACGACCGCCAGAAGCGGCCGTTGCTGAAACCCTGCGATTCGCCATGTCTAAGGCGAGTATATCGCAGAGTCCTGGGCGCGCTTTGCGGCGCGGCAGAGCGCGTGATTCCCTGCGTCTGCGCTATTCTGCAACTGTTACGGCTCGTTCTTTTTCGAAGGCACACTCCGGAGCCAGCGATGGTCGGCCTATCTCTGCGCGATCCCCATGTGATTGGGACTCTCACCGTCTCGGCGCTGTGCGTGGGCGGGGTGAGCGCGTGGCTGGCCCTGCGGCGCCGGCCGACGGAAGAAGAGCTGGAACGCGAGCGCCGCGCGCAACTGGTGCGCTCCGGACGGATCATCGACGGGACGATCCTCGATATATCGGGCGCGGAAGCCTCGCTGGCGGACGCTGCGCCTGGCGGCGGGACTGCTTCGGGCAGCGAAACAGCGCTCCCCTTTCAGGACATTCGGTTCATCGTCTACAAGTACGAGATTGGCGGCGTCGCGTATGAGTGCTCCCAGGACGTAACGACTCTGCGCGACCACGTGCATCCTGAGGACCTGCGGCTGAGCTTTCCCTGTTCGGTGCGCTACGACGTGCGGCGGCCGGAAAACAGCATTGTGCTGGCGGAAAACTGGAGCGGGCTGCGCAGGACGGCGCGTTCCGTGCCGGTGCGCCGGATGACTCCTCCGCGCAAGCCGCGCCGCTCGCCGCCCACCCGGCCGACGGGCGATTGAAGGCCGCTGAAGCCCGCTCTACACTGATGGGGTATGCATGTCCACGGCGCGAGCACCGCAGCGATGCAGAAGGTGCTGCGCTTCTCGCTGCTCGCGACCATCGCTTACGTGATTCTGACGCTGGTCGCTGGGCTGCGGGCTCACTCGCTGGCGCTCATCTCTGAAGCGGGGCACAACGCGTCCGATGCGCTGGCCATCGGGCTGTCGTTTGTCGCGGTGTGGTTCCAGACGCGGCCGCCCACCGACAGCAAGACATTCGGGTATCAGCGCGCGGGGGTGGTGGCGGCTTTTCTGAACGCGCTGACCCTGATTGTGATTGCGGGATGGATCGCGGTTACCGCGCTGAACCGGCTGGGCCACCAGCAGGCGGTGGAACCGCGCACGATGACGGCGGTGGCGGCGGCCGGAGTCGTAATGAATGGCGTAATTGCGGCCCTGCTGTGGCGCGTGAGCCACGATGTGAACATTCGCAGCGTGTTCATCCACATGCTGGGCGACACGGTATCGACGGCGGCGGTGATCGTGGGCGGTGTCGCCATCCTGCTCACCGGCCATAACTGGATCGATCCCGCTCTATCGCTGGCGATTTCCGGGTTGATCCTGTGGTCGTCGATCGCCATCGTGAACGAGGCGCTGAACATTCTGCTGGAAGGCACCCCGCAGGGGATCTCGCTGGTCGAGATCCGCACCCTCCTCGAGCAAATCGAGGGGGTTGAAGACGTGCACGATCTGCACGTGTGGAGCCTCGGATCCAACACGCACGCGCTGGCCAGCCACGTAACGATTGCCGACATTCCGCCGTCGGAGAGCAATCGGATCCTCGACCGGATCAATATGGTGCTGCGCGAGCGGTTCCGGATCCACCACACCACGCTGCAGTTTGAGCACGTGATCTGCGAGACGGCCCACGGTTGCCTGCAGACGGTGGAAGAAGTCCACGACCACCACGATCACGCCGGCCACAAGCACTGACGCGCTCGAGCCGCTGGCCCGGGCGCAACTTTTCCGGCTCGGGAAAAAAGCGCGCGCGCTGCGCAAGAATATCCCCTGACCGCCTCGTTGCATTTGGATTCAGAAGGTCTCGCCGCCATCTTCCGCCATTTTTCAACAATTCCGCGCGTTGTTGCCGCTGAATCCAAAGCCTTTATCGCACCCTGCGAAGCGTCGTTGCACACCCAGCTCCATAATTGGCGAAAAGCCGCGCGGCCCATGACGAAACAGCGCGTTTCGGTCCCTCAAATGCATCCCAAAATATGGCTTTGGGGCGTGCGGAACAGGAGCCGGAATCGACAGTTCTGGTCGACCTAAAATCGACCGCTTCTGTTCGATAGCGAGCATAAAAATCGGACTTGACTTCATATAATCCGCAAATTGAATCGTCCCCAGGTTTTCTTCAGCGACAACGACTTTTTGCTGGGATTCAGCACTGTCCTTGCTCTCTGAACAGCAAGGGAAGATATGGGCCACGCACAATTCGATAATTTGCTTCTTGAGAAGCTGCCGCAGCCGTATCGCGACTCATTCTTTTCCCGGCTGGAGGAAGTTCAACTGCCGGCGGGAACCGTGCTCTATGAAGCCGAAGAGATTCCCCGCTATGCCTGGTTCATCACGTCGGGTTTAGCGTCGAAGATGGTCTCCACTTCGGATGGGCGAACCGCAGAAATTGGAGTTTGGGGGCGTGAGGGGGTGGTGCCCTGCATTTATCTGCTGGGAGGCAAGGCCCTGGCGCCCTGGCGGTGCATCGTGCAGATGGAAATGAAGGCTCTGCGGATGCCGTTTCCTGAGTTGCAGAAGGAATTCCAGCAGAGCGAACCGCTGCGTTACCTGATTCTGCGGTGCATACAGCGGCGCAGCATGATTCTGTCGCAGCTGGCCGCCTGCAATCGCCTGCACGATGCCGAGGCGCGCCTGGCGAGGTGGCTGCTGACGGCCCACGACCTGACCGGGACCAGCAGCATTCTGCTCAGCCAGGGATTTCTGGCCGACATCCTGGGAGCGCGGCGCACCACGGTCACCCTGGCGGCCGGCGCGCTGCGGCGGCGCAAGCTGATCTCCTACCGGCGCGGGCGGATCGAGATCCTCGATCACGAGAAACTGAAGACGGCGGCCTGCGAATGCTACGGGACGGTGCGCGGCCTGTTCCAGAACTTCTATGGCTGAGCGCCCGGGGGCGAGCGGAACCGATCTGCGCGGGAAGCTGTTCCCTTTTCTGCTCAGAGCCCTCGCCCGGCCAAATTAACACAACTTTTGCATTCTCTTTGCCCGGTCCGATTTAGCCTGAGGTCGGAATCCCGCAGCGAGAAAGGACCCGACCTGCTTGAGCCAGACCGTGTTTGTGCTTGAGGATGACGCGGACATTGCACGCTTGATTCAGCATCACCTGGAAGCAGCAGGCTTTTCGGCGCGCACTTACGCGACCCCGGCGAGCCTGATCCCGGACGCCGAACGGCAGGCGCCGGCGCTGTTCCTGCTGGACATCATGGTGCCCGGCGGCGACGGCCTGGATGTGTGCCGCCGCTTGCGGAATCATCCCTCCTTAAGCTCGATTCCGATCATCTTTGTAACGGCGCGAGCAGGGGAAAACGACCGCGTGCTGGGCCTCGAGCTGGGGGCGGACGACTACGTCACCAAACCTTTCGCGCCACGCGAACTGCTGGCGCGGGTGAAAGCCGTGCTGCGGCGTTTTGAGCGGCCCTCCACGCCCTCGGTGATCACCTTCGAAGAAGTGGAGATCGATGCCAGCGCGATGCAGCTGAAGGTGCGCGGCGCCCTGACCACGACCACGGCAACAGAATTCCGGCTGCTGGATTATCTGGCGCGCCATCCGGGCCGCGTGTTCAGCCGCGACCACCTGCTCGATGCGGTGTGGGGCGATGCTCGTTTCGTCACGCCGCGCTCGGTCGACGTGTATGTGCGCCGCATCCGCGAGAAGATCGAAAGCGATCCGGAAAATCCCCGCTATCTGAAGACGGTACGCGGAGCCGGCTATCGCTTCGAGATACCCCGGATGAGCGAGCGGGCGGCAAGCTAGAGCCGCGGTGGCATAGAGTGATGCCATGAACATTCCGGAGTTGCTGTTGCACGAGTTTGACGAAGAGGCGGCCGGCACGCGCCGGATGCTGGAGCGCGTTCCCGAAGCCAGCCTGACTTGGAAGCCGCACGAGAAGTCGATGACGCTGGGGCGTCTGGCTTCCCACGTCGCCGATCTGCCGAACCGTTGCGTGACCATCCTGACGACGGAAACCTACGTGCGGCCTGCAGATTTCAAGCCGTTCCTGGCAGCTGCGTCGGCCGAACTGCTGGAGAGGTTCGATAAGGCGAGCGCCGAAGCCCGGAACGCTCTGGCCAGCCTGCGTGAGGATCAACTCGACGCGGTGTGGACGCTGCAGATGAACGGCCGCACGATGGTTTCCCTGCCGCGCGCGATGGCGCTGCGCCGCGTCTTCATGGATCACCTGATTCACCATCGCGGCCAGCTGAGCGTGTATCTGCGCCTGCTCGATGTGCCGATTCCGGGCATGTATGGGCCATCGGCGGATGAACAGACCCGGATCTGACGCCGGGGTTTCCCCGGTCGGGGAGAAACGCGCTCCGTGGGTTAGGCTGGTTGCAGAACGCTGGTCTCGACCGTGACAGGCAGAGTCTTTTCCAAGTTGCTGATGTCGTTTGTGCTGGTGCTCTGTATCGGCACGGCGATCCTGGATTTTTCGTTTCGCAACATCGTCGAGCACTCGCTCCATGAGGAAGCCCGGGTGGCGCTCCTCAGCGCCGCGCAGCAGGCGGCGGCGCTCCATATTCTGCGGCGCGATCTGCTGACCGCTTCCCTGCTCTCGCTGGTTCTGGCCACGCTGGTGTCCGCCTGGGTAGCGCATCGCATGGCCGCCCGGCTGCGGCGCATCGTCGACTTTGCCAGCCGCATCGCCGGCGGAGATTTCACGGCGCGCATTGAGGAGCACGACTCGGACGAGATTGGCGACGTGGCGCGAGCGCTGGACGCAACCGCAGGACGGCTGGAGCGATCGTTTCAGGCTCTCGAGAGCAAACAGCGGGAACTCGCCGCTCTGCTTGACTCGATGCAGGAGGCGGTCGTCGCCGTCGACGCCAGCGGCCAGGTCAGCTGGTCGAACGCGGTGATGCAGCGCATTGCGCCAGGCGCGGGACGCGCGGGCAAAGCGCTGGTCATGAGCCTGCGCGACCCGGACGTTCTCAAGTGCGTCGAGATCGCCCTGCGCGAGAGGCGCATTTGCAGCGAAAAGGCAATCTCCGCGGTGCCCGGACGCGTTTTCGAGGTAAGCGCAGCGCCTACTCCCGACGGCGGGGCCGTCGCCGTGCTCCACGATGTGACCGAAGTGGAGCGGGCAGAGAAGACGCGCCGCGATTTTGTGGCCAACGTCTCGCACGAGCTGCGCACGCCGCTCACGTCGATCTCCGGTTACGTGGAGACGCTGATGGAAGACAACTTCGAGTTGTCGGACCACGCGCGCGAGTTCATGGGGATCATCCTCAAGAATGCGCGGCGGGTGAACCGGCTGACCGAGGACCTGCTGGCGCTGGCGCAGGTGGAATCGGGCCAGCACAAGCTGAAGACGCAGCCGGTGCGCGCCTCGGCGCTGGTGTATGACGCGATCGAATCGCTGGCCGGCATGGTGGTGGAATCGGGCGTGGCGCTGGAACCGGGCGAGATCACCGGCACGTTCGTGCTGGCCGATGTGGATGCCATGACCCAGGTGTTCGGCAATCTCATCGAGAACGCGATGAAGTATGGCGGATCGGGCAACCGCGTTGTGGTCGGCGCGCGCCCGGTGGAGGACGCCGTCGAGTTTTATGTGCAGGATTTCGGGCAGGGGATCGCCCTCGAACACCTCGATCGCATCTTCGAGCGGTTTTATCGCGTGGACAAGGCGCGCTCGCGGGAGTCCGGCGGAACGGGGCTCGGTTTGGCGATCGTGAAGCACATCGTGATCGCGCACGGCGGGACGATTCGCGCGGAGAGCGAGCTGGGCGCAGGATCGACGTTTCTGTTCACGCTGCCGGTGGCTCCTCCGGCGATGATTCCCGCGGCAAGCGAGCCGGCGGTGAAGGCCGTGAGCTGAAGTAAGGCGCCTAGGGGAAGAGCCTGCAGGAATGCAGATCCTGGCGGTGCCTCAAGCCGGGATCCCTTGCGACCTTTATTCACGACGGAACAGCCGGCTGAGTACCCCGATGAAGAGGCCTGCGGTCAACCATGTGATGAGCAGTACGATCAGCCGCTGAAGTGTCATAGTCTGCGCGGTCTCAAAAAATACTCCTGGTCGCAGCAATTGCCAGCCGACTGAAGTGATGAACATCCCGACACCGATTCCGAGAACACCGACCGAGAAGATGAACTGAGAGGCTGTCAACTTCCGAGTTCGGCCAGTGGACGGGGGACCAAACGGCACCGGGATCGCGAACAGCCGGCCCAGGAGCGGAGAAATCAACCAGACCCAAACTCCCCCGGCGACAACTGGGGCGACGATCTTGAAGGCCTGTGTCGTTTCCGCAGCGAGCATAGGCGCATCCGGGAATGCGGAGCCAAATTACCACTTGTCCGGCGTGAAGTCAATGTTGCGGGGGCATCCGCTCCGCGTGCTGTACCCTGCACCCCGAACGCTGTACCCTGCTCGTATGCCCCAGAAGACCGTCCATGCTGTCTGCTCGCATGACTGCCCCGACTCCTGCGGCGTGCTGGTCACCATCGACGAGAGCGGACGGGCGACGCGGATGCGCGGCGATCCTTCCCATCCGGTGACGCGCGGATTTCTCTGCGCCAAAGTGGCGAAGTATCTCGATCGCGTGTACTCGCCGGACCGGCTGCTCTATCCGATGAAGCGGCGCACCGGCGTGGCCAAGGGGCCGTTGCCGCACCAGCGCGAGGCGGAATCCTTCGAGCGCATTACCTGGGACGAAGCGCTGGACACGATTGCCGCTCGTTTGCAGCAGATCAGCGACGAGCATGGGCCCGAATCGATCCTGCCGTATTCCTACGCCGGGACGATTGGCGTGCTGAATTACGGATCGATGGACCGGCGCTTCTTTCACCGGCTGGGCGCGTCGCAGCTCGACCGCACCATCTGCGCGCAAACCGGCGGCGAGGCGCTGAAGTCGGTCTACGGCGTGAAGCTGGGGACGGATACCGAGGCGTTTCGCGAGGCGCGGCTGATCATCGCCTGGGCGGCCAACATTCACGGGAACAACATCCACCTGTGGCCGTTCGTTGAAGAGGCGCGCCGCAAGGGAGCCAGGCTGATCGTGATCGATCCGTTCGCGACGCGGACCGCGCGCGCGGCGGACTGGCACATTCCGATCAATCCTGGGACGGACTCAGCGCTGGCGCTGGGGATGATCCACGTCATGATCCGCGAGCGCCTCTGCGACCTCGAATATGTGGAGCGCTGGACGACCGGATTCGACGAGTTGCGGCAGCGCGCGGCGCTCTACCCGCCGGAATACGTGGCCACGCTGACGGGGATGACTCCGCAGGACATCGAGCGCCTGGCCCGCGAGTACGGGACGACGCAGCCGGCAGTGATCCGGCTGAATTACGGGGTGCAGCGCTCGGACAACGGAGGCGCGGCGGTGCGGGCGATCTGCATGCTGCCTGCGCTGACGGGCGCGTGGAAGCACCATGGCGGAGGATTGCAGCTCTCGACCAGCGGCGCGTTCCACTGGAACAGCGAGACGCTGGAGCGGCCGGACCTGATGCTGGCGAGTCCGCTGGGACGCAAGACGCGGACGATCAATATGATCCGGCTGGGGCATGCGCTGACCGAGCCTGGCGGTAAGCCGGAAGACGGGCCGCCGGTGCACTCGCTGTTCGTTTACAACTCGAATCCCGCGGCAGTTGCGCCCGATCAGGGCTCGGTGCTGCGCGGGCTCTCCCGGCCTGATCTGTTCACCGTCGTCCACGAGCAGTTCTTTACGGATACGGCCGACTACGCCGACATCGTGCTGCCAGCCACGACGTTTCTGGAACATAAGGACATCCAGGGGGCGTACGGCCACTATTACGCCCAGTTGTCCGAGCAGGCGATTGAACCGCTGGGAGAAGCGCGGTCCAATGTCTGGCTGTTTTCGCAGCTGGGGCAGCGGATGGGGTTTCCGGAGCCGTGTTTCCGCGACACGCCCGACGACCTGATCGCGCAGGCGCTGCGCGTGGAGGATCCGGAGCGGCAGGACGCCTGGCTGGCCGGCATGACGGCGGAGAAGCTGCACGAAGCGGGCGGGGCGATTCGGCTGCAATTTGCGGAAGAGCGCGAGGGTAAGCCATTTTTGCCGTTCGCCGAGGGGCCGTTCCCGACGCCGAGCGGGAAGATCGAACTTTATTCTGAGGCGCTGGCGGCGCGGGGCGACGATCCGCTGCCGGCATTTCATCCTTCGGTTGAATCGCGCCACACGTCGGATGGACGGTATCCGCTGGAGTTCCTGCCACGGAAGGCCGACAACTACATGAACTCGACCTTCGCCAATCTGCCTACGCATCAGGGGCTGGAGCGCGGGCACACGGGAGTTCTCGAGATCAGCCAGCACGACGCCTCGGCACGCGGCATCGCCGATGGGGATGCCGTCGAAGTCTTCAACGATCGCGGAGCGCTGCCTTTGCGCGCGCATGTGAATGGGAGCGTCCGTCCCGGCCTGGTGGCCGCGCGTCTGGGCTGGAACAAGCTTTCTTCCGGAGGCCACAATGTGAATCTGCTCACCGCACAGCGGATCAACGATCTCGGAGGCGGTCCGGTTTTCTATTCGGTGCTGGTGGAGGTGCGGAAGGCCGATGCGTCTCACCAAACCAGATCGAGCCAGGTCTGAATAGGCAACGCACCGGAACACCATCGTGGCGTTCGACGAGCAAAGGCTGGGTTCTCCGCTCATCGAGCGTTGTTTTTGGCGGGCCGGGCAGCGTTCGGTCCGGTGACTGGGTATCTGCAAATGATGTTGCCGCCAACGAGTCAAGCTCGCCTGTGTGCCTGCAATCGAAAGCGGCGTGCGCAGGTCATCCCGCGCCGCAATTGCGCTGATATAATCGGCTTTTCCCAAAGATTGCCTGATTTTTGAGCAGTGAGGGTGTGCTTATTCATCCCGTGAACTTCTGGAGCGCAGGCTCCCCGCACGTATCAAGCAGGAATTTGCGCCGGCATCCGGGGCGCTCCATGGCGTTGATTCTCTTTCTGACCCTCCTGCTGCCGGCGGGTTCGGTGTTGGGTCAACAGACAACGCCCGCGGCCACTCCCGCTGCATCCGGCCAACAAACGGTGGTTGGCATCCACGTGGTCGGCACGCGCCGCATCCCGCAGGATACGGTGAAGGCGCGCATGTTCAGCAAGATTGGCGAGCCATACGACCCGCTGACCGTCGAGCGCGATTTCAACTCGCTGTGGAACACGGGCTACTTCGAAGATGTGCGCATCGAGAAGGAAGACACGGCGCAGGGCGTGATCCTGGACGTGTACGTCCGGGAAAAGCCGACCATTCGCGAGATCAAATACAACGGGCTGAACTCCTTCACCATTTCCGACGCGATGGATCGGTTCAAGAAGGAGAAGGTTGGGCTGACCGAGGAAAGCCAGTACGACCCGGCGCGCATCGCGCATGCGGTGACGGTGCTGAAGCAGATGGAAGCCGAACACGGCCATCAGTTCGCGGCGGTCAAGACCGAAGTGAAGGATATTCCGCCGGCGGCGGTGCAGCTGATCTTCCAGATCAAGGAAGGCCCCACGGTCAAGGTGGGCAAGATCACCTTCAGCGGGAATGAGCATGTCAGCTCCCGCGTGCTGCGCGAGTCAATGCGCAACCTGCGGCCGATCGGCATCCCGCACTCGATCATCCTCGAGAACCTGTTCGCCCGCACGTTCGACGCCAGCAAGCTCGATGAGGACTCAGAGCGCGTGCGCCAGGCCTACCGCGACCGCGGCTATCTGCGCGGAGGGCCGGTGGGCGACCCGCAGACCCACCTGCACAACGAGGCAGGGTTGTCGTTCTTCACCTTCCGGCCTCGCAAAGGCAAGCGGATCGACATCCACATGAACATCGAGGAGGGTGAGCGCTACCGCCTGGCGGGCATCACCTTCACCGGCAATAAAGCCGCGCCCAACAGCAAAGCGCTGCGCACGATCTTTCCGCAGAAAGACGGCGAGATCTTCAACATGACGGCATTCCAGAAGGGACTGGAGGCACTGCGCAAAGCGTACAACCAGATGGGCTACATCAATTTCAGCCCGATCCCCAATCCCACGTTTGACGACGTGAAGCACACGGTGACGTGGAACATCGACATCGACGAAGGCAAGCAGTTCACGGTGGCAAGAATCGAGTTCACCGGCAATACCACGACGCGCGATTTTGTGATCCGCCGCGAATTGCTGCTGCAGGAAGGCCAGGTCTACAACAGCCATCTGTGGGAGATGAGCCTGCTGCGCCTCAATCAGCTTCAATACTTTAACGAGCTGAAGATGGATCAGGATTCCACCATCACCCAGAACACCGAATCCGGCACGGTGGATCTGCTGCTCAAGGTGCAGGAGAAGGGCAAGAACTCGATCGGCCTCAATGGCGGCGTCAGCGGGCTTTCCGGCGCATTCCTGGGGCTGAATTACGAGACGAATAACTTCCTCGGCCTCGGCGAAACGCTCAGCGTTCAGGCGAATGCGGGCAGTCTGGCCAAGAATCTCCTGTTTGCCTTCAATGAGCCGTACGTGCGCAACCGGCCGCTCAACCTCGGCTTCCAGGTGTTCGACAGCAAGACCGACTACAACACCTCGAAGAGCTATTCGCTGACGGGATCCAGCAACCAGACGTCGGCAATTTCATCGCTGCTGCAGAACTACAACCAGTCGAGCAAGGGATTCACGCTTTCGGCGGGCTATCCGATCCGGCACTTCAATCTGTTCGGATTTTCGCGGGTAGCCGGCACTTACTCCTGGAATCAGTCCTCGGTACGGGCGTTCAGCCAGGCCTCGAGCAATCTGTTCGAGACGCTGGCGTTCCGCAGCGGCATTCAGGGGCAGAACGCGCTCACCGGCATCCTGACCAGCTCGGTGCTGGGCAGCTACGAATCGAGCAACGTCGACAGCAATTTCCTGCCGCACCGCGGGCAGTCGCTGGCTGCGAGCGTCCAGCTGGCCGGCCTGTGGGGCAGCGTTCGCTACGTGCGGCCGATCGTGGAATACAAGCGGTTCATGCCGATGAAGACCTGGTGGTTCGACAGCCAGGGGCGCAACACCCTGGGCTTCCGCGTCCAGGCAGTGTACGTGCGCGGATTCAGCGGCGACGTCGCTCCCCCGTTCGACCGCCCGCTGGCCGGCGGCGAAAACGATATCCGCGGCTTCGACGTGCGCACCATCTCTCCCTACGGATTTGTTCCGACGCGCGTTCTGTTCAATCTGACGAATCCTGACGGCAGCGTGGTTCCGCGCGATCCGAGCAACCCGGGCCTGGGGCCGGTGCAGATTCCGCTGCCGGTTTACGGCATCGCTACGATCGGCGGCGACGCGAATTTCACGACAAACTTCCAGTACACGGTTCCGATCTATGCGCGGACCGTGGCGCTGAAGTTCTTCGACGATTTTGGCATGGACATGGCGCTGGACAAGAGCCAGCTGCGCCAGAGCCCCGAAGGCATCGACATTCTCAACTCGCCGTTGTACGGTTGCCCGAATTACGTGAACGGCACCTGCCAGGGCGGCCAGCAGATTAAGTTCGACCGGTTCATTCAGGTCATTCCGGGCACGAACTATGTGCCGCGCGATTCGGCCGGCGGAGAGATCGACGTGATGATGCCGATCATCAACGCGCCGTTCCGGATCTATTACGCCGTGAATCCGCTGAAGCTCTACCACACCTTCGGCCGCCAGAACCTGATCACGCCGAGCATGTTCCCGGCCGGCGGAGCGGGCGAATTCTCGTATCAGCTGGCGCAGGAGTACTACAACGGCCTCTATGTGCTGCGTGAGCCGAGCTCGACCTTCCGCCTGACGGTGGGCACGAGCTGGTAGCGCGCACCCTGATGGCTGGCTGGATCGGAAGGATATCCGGAGGGGGCAAGGATTCGTTTGACGCCCCCACGCCCGGGCCCTATAATTTGCCCAAGTTCCTGAGAATTTCTTTCCATCCGCGACTTTGCATTACGGGCTCGAAAACGATGCCCGGAGCCTGCTCCGGCGATCTTCAGAGAGCAGGGATTCAAAGAAATGAGAATGCGGATTTAGGCCAACCAGGAAACCCAAGGAGTTTGTGAATTCCATGAAGCTTTTGTTGTCAGTTGCATGCGTTCTCGCGTCCGGGCTGGGCGTTGGAGCTGTGGCTCAGGCCGCTCCCGCGAAGCCGGATCCAACCCCCGCCGCTCCGGTGGAGATTACCGGCGCTACCAAGATCGCCGTCATCAATTTTGAGGCTGTCGTCCAGCAAACCAACGAGTTTCAGCGAGACGTCGCCGACCTGCAGAAGAAGTATCAGCCGCGCGTCGACGAACTGAAGACGCTGAGCCAGACCGTCGACAGCGAGAAGAAGCAGCTCCAGGCTTCCGGCACCACCCTGAGCGACGTCGATCGGCAGTCGAAGATGCACGACATCGACGACAAGACCAAGGACCTGCAGCGCAAGAGCGACGATCTGCGCAACGACGAGCAGGAAGCCGGCCAGGAGACGATGCAGCAGGTGGGGCAGAAGGTGTTCGACATCATGAGCGACTACGCGAAGACTCAGGGCTTCAACCTGGTTCTGGACGCGGGTCAGCAGAACAGCGGCGTGGTTTGGGCTACGCCCGGCGTCGACATTTCGAAGCCGGTTTTGGACGCCTACAACGCCAAGTCCGGCATTCCGGCTCCTGCGGCTGTGCCTTCGGCTCCCGCACCGCACGCCGGAGCACCGGCAACCACCAGGCCGCCGACCTCCCACTAAGGCCGGCAGAATCAGTGAGCGGCAGCCTCTTCCCTGCTCCGGAGGGGCTGTCGCCAGGCCTTTAGGCTTCCTGGTTACCGATATCCGCGTTCCTGTGGAAATTTCTGTGGAAGATACCAGCCAACAACGCGGTTGATTTTCGGATCCTCTTCTTTCTGGCCGGTCGAAATCCCGCTGTCGCTTTGAATATCTTTCAAAAGATGAGGGTTACAGGATAGATAAGTGGCGACCGCGTCCTGCGTTGCCGATTGGTCACCCTGCAGGCAACCAAATTGGTTTTCCACATTTCCTCGTGAAGCGGCCATGAATGGTGCGGGTTGGGCTGGCCCTTCGAGGCTAGCGGATGATGCCCCGGTCCGACTTCTCGATGAAACTGACGAGGTAGTCCACGTCCGGCGTCCGGGCGCATTCGGAGCGTAGCTGCTCGAGGGCCGCTGAGATGTTCATTTTCGAGGCCAGCAACAAGCGGAAGGCGTGATGAATCGCGCGCACCCTTTCGCGGTCGAATCCTCGACGCTCTAGACCAAGCTTGTTCAGGCTGTAGGCATGCACTTCGCGCTTCGCGGAAGTGAGGGAGAACGGCAGCACATCCTGGGTGATGGTGGTGCCGCCGCCGATATAGGAGTGCTGACCGATCCGGCAGAACTGATGCACGGGACAAAGAGCGCCGACCGTGGCGTAGTCTTCGACGGTCACGTGCCCGGCCAGCGTGGCTCCGTTTGCCAGGATGCAGTGACTGCCGATGACGCTGTCGTGGCCGATGTGGGTGTAGGCCATGATGAGGCAGTGGCTGCCGATGCGGGTCGTTCCGCCGCCGCCTTCTGTTCCACGCGAAATGGTCACGCACTCGCGGATCGTGTTGTCGTCGCCGAGCGCGACTCCGGTCGGCTCACCTTTGTATTTCAGATCCTGCGGCGCAACGCCGACGCAGGCGAAGGAGAAAAACCGGTTGCGGGAACCGGCGGTCAGACGGCCGTCGAGCACCACGTGGGAAACGAGTTCGCAGTCTTCGCCCAGAACGACATCCGGGCCGACGGTGCAGTAGGGGCCGATGGTGCAGGATGCGGGAATTCGAGCGCCGGGAGCGACGATCGCGGTGGGGTGAATGCTCACTCCTGCGTCACCAACTCGGCTGGAGGTTGCTGCGGCCGTGCGGCCCCAGGTTCCGGCGCATCACCCGATGCAGGCTCAGGCGCCGAGGCGGGATCCGATCCGGTCGCGGCTGGCCGCCCGCGCGGCACCAGCTGGCACATCACGATGGCTTCGCAGGCCAGCTTGCCGTCGACCGTCACCTTGCCTTCCATGCGAACAGCGCGCGGACGCCAGTTGAGGACATTGATCTCGATCCGCAGCTGATCGCCGGGCACCACGGGACGGCGAAACTTTGCCTTCTCGATGCCGGTAAAGACCATCAGCTTGTTGTGCCGGTCCGGGATCTCGGGCAACAGCAGGGTTCCTCCGGCCTGCGCGATCGACTCCACGACCAGAGCGCCCGGCATGATGGGGAATTCCGGGAAGTGTCCCTGGAAAAACGGCTCGTTGATGGTGACGCTCTTGATGGCCACGATGCGCTTTTTCCGTTCCACCTCGACGATGCGGTCGATGAGCAGAAACGGATAGCGGTGCGGCAGGATGTTCATGATGTCGCCGATTTCCAGCACCTGGCGGCCATCGAGAAATGGGTTGGAATTCTCCATAGCTAGCAGCCGCGATTATAAATGCGGGAGATAACGGCCCGCTTTCAGCCGGATTACCGCAAGGCAAGAAGCGCGAGGGCCAGGGATACGGGCATGACGATGGCGCCGGCCCGGAGGAACTGCCAGGCCGTGACTTCTTCCTGTTCGCGGCGCAGGGTGATGAGCCAGAGGATCGTGGCCAGCGAGCCGGTGACGGAGAGGTTCGGTCCCAGATCGACGCCGATGAGCACCGCGTGGGCCAGCAATCCATGCTGCGCCGTCTGGCGCAGCGCCGATCCAGCCGCCAGGCCCACGGGCAAGTTATTCATGCCGTTGGAGAGCAGGGCTACCGCGGCGCCTCCGATGAACTTGCTGAGACCGTCGGGAGTGTGGGTGAGCCAGACCAGCGCACCTTGCGCGGCGCGCATCATGCCGGCTCGGTTCAGGGCTTCGACAATCATGAAAAGGCCGAGCACCAGGGGCAGCACGCTCCAGGAGACATTGCGGATGGCGCGTAGCGGAGCTGGCCTGTCTTTGACTGCGACCAGGGCCATGGCGAGGAGTGCGGCGCCGCAGGTTGGCGCTCCCAGCGGGACTCCGAAGGCGGAGGCGACGAGGAGACCCGCCGCCGCCAGGACGATTCCGGCGAGAGCGATGCGGCCGGCCTCGCTCAGGCGGCACGGCTCCTCATCGGGAGCGGTTCGTTCAGCCTGCGGGTGGCATGAGAGAGCCCAGAGACACGCGTACGTCGCGACGACGGCGGCCAGCGACGGGGCTGCAAAATGCCGCAGCCACGGGAAGAGCGGGGGCAGTCCCTTGCCAAAAACCACCAGGTTGGCGGGATTGGAGATGGGGAGGACGAAACTCGCGGCATTGGCGACCATCGCGCAGGCCAGGAGGTGCGGGCGAGCATGGACTCTGGCGCGACGCACCGCAGCCAGAACCGCGGGCGTCAAAACCACGGCAGTCGCATCATTCGAGAGAAAAATAGTGACGACGGTGCCCGCAGCGTAGACCAGCAAAAACAGCCTGCCCGCGGAGCCGCGCGCATGACGGAGGGCGACGTCGGCGACCCAGTCGAACACGCCTTCTTCGCGAGCCAGCTCGGCCAGGATCATCATTCCGGCCAGGAAGAGACAGACGTCCAGGGCTTCTCGTGCGGCGCGGAACGCTCCGGTGAGAGGCAGCAGGCGGGTTGCGACCAGAATCGCGGCGCCCGAGCCGATCCACACCCATTCGGCGAGGCCGCGCGGGCGCAACAGCATCAACAGGATGCTGGCGAGCGCGATGATCCAGATGAGGGCGGAATCCATTGCGGAAGCAGGTACTTCGATGGTTATCAACGGTCTCGGAGCGCTCGACTAGAATAAATGCGGGCACGCCCCCGGCCCTCGGATTTGTCTGGCCCGGCGCCGGTTCTCTGCTCCGCCAGATTGAGGAGTTCTGAATGCCAGTGGCTGAGCGGCTCTATTACGCCGATTCTTTTCTGAAAAACTTTACGGCCGTGATTACGGACGTTCGCGAGGTCTCGCGCAGCGGCGGGGCATCGGTATGGCAGATGGCGCTGAGCCGCACCGCCTTTTACCCGACCAGCGGCGGGCAGCCCTTCGATACGGGCGTGCTGCGCGCTACCGCCCCCAGCGGGTCGTCCCTTGACATACCCGTCGACTCGGTCGAGGAAGACGAGGCTGGGGAAATCTGGCATTTTGCCGGAAAGCCGCTCGGGTTAGGAACGGAGATTGAGGCGGAGATTGACTGGCGGCGGCGGCTCGATCACATGCAGCAGCACACCGGGCAGCATCTTCTCTCAGCGATCTTTTTGAAGGAACTCCAGGCGCCCACAGTCTCGTTCCACCTGGGCGAGCAGGTCTCGACCATCGATCTGACCGCCGGCGCGATCGGGGAGCATGCGCTGGTGAGAATCGAAGAGCTGGCAAATCGGATCATCGCGGAAGATCGCCCGGTTACCGTTCACTACGTTGCGCGTGCCGAGGCCGAAGCCATGCTCGCCAGCGGGGATTTGCGCAAGCTGCCCGACCGCGAAGGCCACATCCGCCTGATCGAGATTGCCGATTGCGACCGCAATGCCTGCGGAGGCACGCACGTTCGCTCGACGGGCCAGATTGGCGGATTGCTGATTCGCGGCACGGAGAAGGTGACCCGCGGCGTGCGCGTCGCCTTTGTCTGCGGGCTGCGCGCGGCGAACGCCGCCCGCGCCGACGCGGCGATTCTCTCTGAACTCAAGGCGGCGCTGTCGGTGGGCGCGCCGGAAATTTCCGCTGCGGTGGAACGGCTGAAAAACGAAGCGAAAGCCAGCGCGAAAGCCAGCCAGCGGCTGCGCGAAGATCTTGCTGACTATCATGCCGCGCGGCTTGCCGTCGAAGTGCCGCTCGATGCGGGTCTCCGCATCGTGGAGCGCTCCTGGAAAGACCGGGATCGCGATTACGTGCGCCTGCTGGCTTCGCGGCTCACGGCGGCGGCGCCGGGAACGGTGGCGATCCTGTCAGCCGAGGATGGTCCGATGGCGCGGATCTTTCTCGCGCGGAGCATGGACCTCGACATCAACTGCGGCGGCCTGCTGAAAGAGGTGCTGGCGCAACATGGATTGCGCGGCGGCGGTTCGCCCGATCTGGCACAGGGCGATATTCCTGCTGCGGCGGGGCCTGCCCTCCGCTCCGCGCTGGCGCAGGCTGTCCGCGGCAGTGGCGGCCCGGCGAAGTCGGCGGGGACGAACGGCGCCGGCTCCGTGCAGGGGTGATCGCGACACCAGTCCACCGGATCCGCATCGGATCGTCGTCGGCCATGGCGCGACAGGCCGCCGATACCGTAAAATCAAACTGTTCTTTCCCGCTTGTGGGGCTATAGCTCAGCCTGGGAGAGCGCCTCGTTCGCAACGAGGAGGTCGTCGGTTCGAGCCCGACTAGCTCCACCATATCTTCCCTGTAAATCGTTCTCGCCCGGATGACAAGCCTCCGTTGCTGTGCGATAATTTTGCGCTATGTCCACCCCTGCAGTAACTCCACAATCCTCGACGGGTTCCTCCAAACCCAAGCCAAAAGTGTTTACCGAAGAGGATGTCAAAAAGGCCGCGGATGACGATGAAGTGTTTGTGCTGCGGGGAAGCCGGCTGGATTCCGCGAAAAGAATGTATGAAACAGGATGTGTCCGCGGAGATAAGCCCGATCCCAACTGCGGCCGGCCCACAGAGGAAGAAGTCATCTCGCAGGTGGGTGGTCCCCAGTCCGGGAAGGAACATTTCAAATTTCCGGAGTTCACGACCGAGTGGCACTGGGCACAAACCTACGCGACCAACTGCATCGTCATGATTGCGATCAAGAAAAAGTATCTGACGAAGGGCAGCGTGAGTGAGTGCGGTTGGGTCTGTTATGACGCCGCGCCTTGCCGCGTGGCAGGCGTTGAACCTTACAAGGGCACCGCCAATAAATCGCTGGTGAACTCGAAGACCGGCAAAAAGTTAATCGCAGACTGAATTTCACCGGCTGCGAATCCCCTCTCGATCGCTTGAAACTTCTGCGTGGGAAACTGAAGCAGCGATGCGCAGGCTCCGCCTCCGCGGCGGCGATTTAACTCGGCCCACCAACCCATCAAAGTCCCTGCCTCTCGAACGGTAAGCAACCGCCTCCCGCCGCCTCTCATGCCGCCCTGCTGCATGCAGCGCGTTCGCGGATATTCGCCGCCCGCAGCCCTCAATCGGGCGCATTCGACATCATTTTGCCTCCTGTTAACGGCCCGTTCACGCAGGCGGCAGAAAGTTCGTCTGTTGTCGTCTCATCGCTCCCCCGCCGAGTGTCCCCGAAAACCATCCCAATCGCGAGGTTCGAATCCATGCTTAAAGAAGCAGCAGCCATGAGTCTTGTCGCCGGCATGCTGGCGACGGCCGCGTTCGCTCAGGAAAAACAAGTCCCGGCCGGCATCCCGCATCTCGATCACGTTTTCGTGATCATGATGGAAAACCACGGATATCAGCAGGTGATCGCCAATCCCAACGAGCCCTACCTCAACTGGCTGATCAACAACGGCCAGGTCAACCTCGCGACCAACTATTTTGCCGTCGGCCACCCGAGCCTCACGAATTATCTGGAGATCGTGGGCGGATCGAATTTCGCGATCCGCAGCGATAACGCTCCGGATTGGGGCAGCACCTCGTGCACGCCCAACATCTCCAGCGGCGAGGTGAATGCCGACGACGGCGGCGGCAATGCACCGGTTCCCGTGGATACCGGCACCATCTGCCCGGTTTGGGGCGACGGGACCGACGCGGAAACTCCGGCCGTTGATACCTGGAATGAGGTAGCCGGACCGTTTGTTGCGCTTGCCGATCTGGATGGAGTCAAATCCGTCCCCGCCGCTACCGTAGTCGGCAAGACCATCGGCGATCAGCTTGCCGAAGCGCATCTCGGATGGAAGTCCTACCAGGAGAGCCTGCCGCTCGGACCGATTGCCGGCGTGAATTACAGCAACGGCACGGCGACCAATCTGTCCAACTTCTCGCTGCTCGCGCCGCTCACCTCATCGGATGTCGTGCAGCTGTATGCGGTCAAGCACAATCCGTTTGCATACTTCAAGAGCGTGCAGGACGGATACGATCCCGACAACAGTCTTGCCAACGTGGTCGGATTCGACGGTCCGAACGGCCTTTATGCCGACCTGACCAGCGGCCATGTGCCGGCCCTCGCCTTCATCGCACCGAACCAGTGCGACGATCAGCACGGCCGCGGCAATGCCGACGCCTTCTGCGCCTTCGACTACGGCCAGAACAACAGCGGCTACACGTACGGCACGCAGGTCGGCCTGAACCCCGGGCTGATCCAGCAGGGCGACACGACCATCCAGCGGCTGGTGACGGCTATCCATGCTTCGCCTGTGTGGCGCTGGGGACACAGCGCGATCGTCATTGTGTGGGACGAGAACGACTACAGCGGCAGCACGAAACCGCTCACCGGTCTCTTCCCGCCGCAGAACCAGAACCGTGTGGTCCTGACGGTCGACACGAACTACAGCGACCGGCATGGCGTCGAGAGCTCGAACTACTACACCAGCTTCTCTCTTCTGAAGTCGATGGAAACCGGATTTGGCCTGCCCTGCCTGAATCACGCGTGCGATCCCGGCGTTCAGGTGATGTCGGACCTGTTCGGCGAGTCCGATCATGGTCACGGTCACGGCCCCTTCTAAACACCTGCCGGCTGGACAGGACCTTTGCTGAGCCATCGGCGGAGGTCCTCGTCCACCCTGGACTCAAGTTCACGGGACGATCCCGTACTTCTCTTCAAGAAATAGCTGCAGCGGCCTGGGCAGAGCCAGCGCGAGTTCCTGCCATGTGAGAAGGCCGAGGCGCGTGCGCAAGGCGGTGTCGGTGACAGCCTGCATCACCGCAAACCAGCGCTCGATGAGGTCGGGTCGGCGGCGATCGCAAAGAACAAGGAAGGACGCATCCGCTGCGTGAGCCGCCAGCACGCCGCGCAGCAGCTGGTACGAGTCGAGCCTGTCGCCTGAGCCGGGCAGGCGCTCGCTAACGAAGACGCCCTCGAAATTCCGATAGCGCGCGAGCAGGCGCAGCGGCGCGCGCTGAAAGTCGCCTTCGGTGAGCTTCGCCTCCACGAACAGCGTGCCGAGCTTCATGTCGATCTCGGTGCGGTCGGTGCGGCCGCTATTGAGAGGAATCCCAGGACGAAAGCCGAACTCCGGCTGCAGGCCGGGCTCGATCGCGAGCAGCGAGCAGACCTCTCGACGTTTGAGAACGCCGGGGGAACAGAAGATGTTCATCAGCAGCGCATCGGAGCTGCTGGCGCAGTCCAGCTCAAAGCGGCGCCGATCGGCGGCGCGCGGAACGAACCGGCTCGCGGTATAGACCTTCGCCAGCCGCTGTTTCCATGCGGGGTTGGCCTGCATGCGCCGCCAGGCAGCGGGAAGAAAATTGCCGTGGCTTCCTTCCGACTCCTGATAGATCACGCTGGGCGATTCGCCGATGGAGAGTTCGTGGGCCAGGCTTTCCGCGCGGATACGGTTGCGGGCGCTGATCTGCTGGCGAAGCTGGGCTGCGGTCAGCATTTTTGTACGGGGCCGCTCCATGAATTCAGTGGACGCTCAAGTCTCCATCGGCGTCCAGCACGAGGTCGTCTCCCTGAATCAGCATGGAGTGGATCTTCAGCCGGTCGAGCGTGACCTGGTAGCCGCTGTTGGCGGTGGAACTGGCGAGAGCCTTGCGCAGCAAATCAGCGGCGTTCACCTTCATGCCGGAGGGGATTTGACGGCTGAGAAAGGGCATCAGCAGGAAATTCAGCTCCCTGGACTCGCTTACATGCTCGAGGCGCGCATCGCGAAAACCGATGCTCTCCCCTTCCGCCTCAGGAACCATGGAGACCTCGACCGAAGGAGCCAGGGTGATGCCGACGCAGTGGCCGGTCACGGACGTGCCGAGTTTGGCGTGGATCTTCACCTTCACCTGCACGCGATCGGCCGAGAAAGTCACCTCGGGATTCTCGGCATAGACCGAGCAAGTCGAGTGCGCGTTGCCTTTCAAATAGTAGTGGCCGTCCGGACCGGAGAAAAGCTGCTGCACGAGCGTCCGCTCAAGCGCGGCGCGGCTTACTGTGAGCTCGACGGCATGGGCGGGCTGCGCCAGCACGAAGAGGAAGAGGACGACCGCCGCCATCGCCAACGCAACGCCGCGTCCTTCTGCAGGGCGTTGCCTGGACGGCAAAAGTGGGCCGCCGCGCAACAATGCTGGAACCAGGCTGTTCATCGGATCTAAAGAAAAGTTTAGGGGATCGGCTGTTGGATGGGTTCTATAATCAGCCGACTATGCCATTGAGCGCCGGCACGAAGCTGGATGGCTACGAAATCCTCGGCCTCCTCGGGTCCGGCGGAATGGGCGAGGTGTATCGCGCCCGCGATGCGCAGCTCAAGCGGGACGTGGCCATTAAGGTCCTGCCCTCGTTCACCTCGGCCGATGCCGACCGTCTGCGCCGCTTTCAGCAGGAAGCGCAGGCCGCTGCGGCTCTCAATCATCCCAATATTCTCGCCGTGTTTCAGTTGGGCAGCTATCAGGGCGCGCCCTATCTCGTTTCGGAATTGCTGGAGGGGAGCACGCTCCGCGAGTTGTCGCAGCACGGTCCGCTGCCCGTCCGCAAGACCATCGACTACGGCGTGCAGATCGCGCGGGGACTGGCGGCGGCGCACGACAAGGGGATCGTCCACCGCGACCTGAAACCGGAAAACCTGCTTGTCACCCGCGACGGCCACATCAAGATTCTCGATTTCGGCCTCGCCCGGATGACCCGGCGCGCCGAGCCCGACGACCCCGGCGCAACGGTGACCAGCGCCACCGATCCCGGCATGGTGATGGGAACGGTCGGCTACATGGCTCCCGAGCAGGTGCGCGGCGAGGCAGTCGACCATCGCGCCGACATCTTTGCCTTCGGCGCCATCCTTTATGAAATGCTGACCGGCTCGCGGACCTTCCGCAGGCCGACCTCCGCCGAAACGATGACGGCGATTTTGAAGGAAGATCCCCCGCCCATCTCGCAGATTCTGCCCAGCACGCCGCCGGGGCTGCAGCGCGTGGTCCATCGCTGTCTCGAGAAGAATCCGGCACAGCGCTTCCATTCCGCGCACGATCTGGCGTTTGCTCTCGACGCGTTGTCGGATTCGAGCCTGTCGACGGGCACCGCCGCCAGCCTGCCGCAGAAGAAGTCGGCCGCGCGCATCGCAATCGCTGGATCCACAGTGGCAGCAGTCGCCGTCGCTGGGTTCCTGATCTACTTCTTCACGCGCCCCGCCTCGCCTCCGGCTGTCTCCAATTACGTTCAGCTCACGCACGACGGTCAGCCGAAACGGTTGATCGCCACAGACGGTTCGCGCATCTACATGACGGTGGGAACTCTGCTCGCCCGCACCGTTGGCGAGATTTCTACCTCTGGCGGCGATCCAACGCCGATCGCCATGCCTTCCAATATGTTCCCGGTCGCCCTGTCGCCGGATAGCTCCCAGTTCGTGCTGCTTGCCGCGAACGGCGCTCCACCCTCCGGACCGTTCTGGACGCTCCCCGTGCTGGGAGGCTCCCCGCGGCGCCTCGGAGATGCCGAGGGCAACTCCGCCGCCTGGTCGCCCGACGGCCAAAGGCTGGCCTACGGCAACGGAAGCGACGTGTTCCTCGCGAATGCCGACGGCAGCCAACCCCGCAGGCTGACCACCATGAAGGAAGGCGGTTATGTGTCCGGGCCCATCTGGTCCCCCGACGGCCGTCGGCTGCGCTTCGATGTCCGCGAGCCCAGCCTTCGCCCCACCAGCTCCATCTGGGAAGTCGCCGCCGATGGAACCGGCCTGCATCCCCTGTTTCCCGGCTGGGGGTCCACAACCACCACGCACATCTTTACCGAGGAAGCGCCCGCCGGGACTTGCTGCGGCCACTGGACGGCCGACGGCCGCTACTTCGTATTCGTCGCGAACGGCCAAATCTGGGCGCTGGCTCGCTCGGGCAGCCTGTTTCGCTCCGAACCGAAGCCCATCCAGCTCACCTCCAGTCCCATGACTCTGAGTTTTCCGCTGCCCGCGAAAGACGGTCGCAAGCTCTTTGTCGTCGGGCAGACTTTCCGCGGCCAGTCGGTTCGCTACAACGCGAAAACCAGGCAGTTTTCACCGTATCTCGGCGGCATTTCTGCGGAGTTCCTTGCCTTCTCTCGCGATCGCCAGTGGGTGGCCTACGTCACGTATCCCGAAGGCAACCTGTGGCGCAGCCGCGCCGATGGCAGCGACCCGCGCCAGCTCACCGGGCCGCCTGGCTACGCGATCGAGCCCCACTGGTCGCCCGACGGCACCCAGATCGTCTTCTACGAAAACTTGCCGGATCAGCCTTCCCGCATTTTTACGATTCCTCCCGACGGAGGCACGCCGAAGGCACTCATCCCTGGCAGTGGCGGGGCGCAATCCGATCCTGGATGGTCGCCGGACGGCGGCAAAATTGTCTTCGCGAGCGGCCCCATGAACGCCGGGTCGGCGCTCTACATTCTTGACCTCGCCACGCATCGCATCGACACCGTTCCGGGATCGCAGGGTCTGTACTCGCCGCGCTGGTCGCCCGACGGCCGGTACCTCGCAGCCTTTCCCTCGGATGAATCAGAGCTGCACCTCTTCGATTTCCAAACACAGAAGTGGACCATCTTTCCCACGGGCCTGGTCGCGTGGCCGAATTTTTCCCGCGACAGCCAGTACATCTATGTCCTCTCCGGCCGCGGCGCAAGCGCCGTCATCAGGGTCCACCTCCCCGACGGGAAGATTCAGCAGGTAGCCGACCTGAAGAACTTCGTCTACACCGGCTACTTCGGAGACGGCTCGCTGGCGCTCGATCCCGATGAATCGCCCTTGCTGCTTCGCGACGCAGGATCGTCGGACGTGTACGCGCTCGACTGGCAAGAGCCGTAATCCAGACGGAGACGCTACACGGCCACAGGTTTGATTTTTAGATTGCGCGCCAGCCGATGCAGATATTTCGGATGGATGCCGAGAAGCTTCGCGGCCTCCGGATAGTTCCCCCCGGCATTGCGCAGGGCTTCCTGGATCAGCTCCTTCTTGGCGCCGTTCAGCATCGAGTAATAGCGCGTGCCCTCCAGTTCCGCAGGCTGCTCCTCCAGCACGGCGGTGGGAAGATCTTCAGGCAGAATTTCTTCGGTCAGCCCCATCACCATCGCGTGCTCGATCGCGTTTTCCAGCTCGCGGACATTGCCCGGCCAGCTGTAGTTCATCAGCAGCGCACGCGCCTCGGATGAGATGCCGGTGAAGGGGCGCTTGCGCTGCGCAGCGTACTTGTTGGCGAAATAGAGCGTCAGCAGCGGAATGTCGTCGCGATGCTCCCGCAGAGGAGGAACGATGACGGAGACCACATTGAGGCGGTAATACAAATCCTGGCGAAATTCTCCGGCCTTGATGGCCTGATCCAGATTCTTGTTGGTCGCCGCGACCACGCGCGCCGTGAACGCCAGGCAGCGGCTTCCGCCCACTCGTTCGAATTCGCGCTGCTGCAGGACGCGCAGCAGCTTGGCCTGCAGCAGAGGAGCCATTTCGCCGATCTCATCGAGAAAGACGGTTCCGTCTTCGGCCAGCTCCAGCTTGCCTTTCTTCAGCGCGACGGCTCCGGTAAAGGCGCCGCGCTCGTGCCCGAAAAGCTCGCTCTCCAGAAGCGCCTCAGGGATAGCCGCGCAGTTGATGGCGATGAACGGTTTTGCGGCGCGCGGGCTGGCGTGATGAATGCCGCGGGCCACCACCTCCTTGCCGGTTCCACTTTCGCCGCGGATCAGCACCGTGGAATCCGCCTGCGCTACGCGGCCGATGAAATCCCTCACCTGCGCGATGGGCCGGCTCTCGCCGATGAGCTGGCTTGAATGAACCTGTTCCTGCATCTGCCGGTTTTCCGAGCGAAGCGCATCCATCGCCACGCGGTTCTCGAGCGTCACGGCGGCAATGCGGGAAATGGGATTGAGCAGATAGATATGCTCCTCCAACAGCGGCACAGATTCCGGCGCCGTCAGGTAAAGCACCCCGAGCGTCTTCTCCGTCGCCAGCAGCGGCACGCACACGATGTTCTGAGCTTCACTCGACTGCGGATCGGCGCGTCCGAGGATCGCCGACCGCTCCCAGATGGCGCGATGGACGATGTCGCGCTGCACCTTGACCGCAGGTGCGCGGCCGCCGTGCCGGCTCCAGCTGCACACGGAAGCGGGATCGTCGTTCGGATTCGGCATCAGCAGAATCGCGCCTTGTTCGGCAGGAATGACTTCAAAGATCAGCTGCAGCAGCTCACTCTGCAGCTGGTTGAGATCGCGCACGGAAGCGATGACGTTGCTGATCCGAAACAGGACCGCGAGGTCGCGTGCCATGTGGCCGACGTCGACGCCGGACCAGCGAGGCGCGCTCTCGATGGACACCGGCTTGAGGTCGAGCGCCGTCGTCTCATCGGTCATCCCTGCGGGCGACAGGCCGTCCTCGTCCCGCACAAGGAACAGCAGCTCGGAGCTTCCGATGCGAATCGTGTCTCCGTCGGCCAGAACTTTGCGCAGCACCGGAACGCCGTTGATGAACGTGCCGTTGTGGCTGCCCAAATCGGCAAGCTCATACAGTTCGTCTGTCTGCCGGACCAGGCAGTGCTTCCGCGAGACGAGGTGATCGGCGAGGCAGAATCCGCTCGAGGACTCCCTTCCGATCAGCACCTCTTCGCCGGACAGGGGATGCACGATTCCGGCGAATGGACCCGATATTGCGACCAGCCGGGGCGGCATCAATTTTCTCCTGGCGGCACCAGTGTAGCCGAGCGCTTTTGCGTGCGTCGACGCAGATGAGGGCGCGGATGGCATGGTCTTTGCCGTGGCGCTGGAGATCCGGAATCGGGCCCTTCAATCGCCGGTAGAGACGTTTTGGTCTTTGCCCCTGCAAAGTGCTAACGGCACGATCAGAGACGCATACAGGCCAATTGCTGAATTATCCATCCTTGCCTGGTTTCACGGCATGAGAGCGAGGGCTATCGTGCTGGCACCCAGCAGTGCCGTTCCAGAATGACCAAAAGATAGCTGTCTCTCCGAATTGTCCCACGTGTACGATCCCAACAATCATAAGAAAGATACCCAATCTTTAAACCGCCGTATTCGGACGCAGTACTGCCTTACGGCCCATATCGCTATCTTTGCGCCCCGCTCCGTGTGATACGCGTGCCCCGCGGGGCGTGGCTAGTTACACATACAGAGCACGCTATTACGACTTCGCTATGGCAATCATATCCCTTGACCTTACTCCGACGGAGCGCAGCCATCAATCTGCGTTTTACCGTCCAGAACTGGACATATTGCGGTTTTTCGCTTTTCTGGGTGTATTCATCCGTCATATCACACTGAACCCAACGCAATATTCCATCGACCGTCATATACCCGCCTGGTGCATTCGCTGGGAAATGATAATTTCGGCGGCCGGGTCTTATGGAGTCGACCTATTTTTCGTTCTAAGCGCGTATCTCATAACCGAATTGCTCTTTCGTGAGAAAAGCAAGACCGGAAGACTGGACGTACGATCTTTCTACATGAGGCGGATTCTGAGGATATGGCCGCTTTATTTTACGTTCATCGCTGTGGCGGCCCTGGTACCATTCTGCAATCCACAACACCAGTTCACGGCGCGTTACATCATCCCGTACGTTCTTCTGCTCGGTAACTGGAGCATGGTCGTTTACGGATGGCCAGAATCGGTGGCGGTGCCCTTGTGGAGCATCTCGGTCGAGGAGCAGTTCTATCTCTTCTGGCCCCCCATAGTGGCACGCCTTACTCGGCATGGGGTTCTGGTTGCAGCGATTTTGATGATTTTACTGGCGAATCTCAGCAGGCTATGCGTCCTGCTGCTGCATGGAAGCGCCTCCCAACTATGGGGAAATACCTTCGCGCACCTTGATTCAATTGCCGCAGGGATTCTGATTGCCGTATTGCTGAAGGGCTGCCCGCCCGCGATTCCGCGATGGATGCGATACGGGATGATCGTAACTGCGGTGGCAGCGATGTGCGCGCGAGCCTATTTCTCCGTGCTGCTCCCTCGCGACACATTGGGATGGGGCGACACGCTCGTAGGCTGGCCTGTTGTCGCTGGTTCGTGCGCGACCATCGTAGTCGCTTTCATAGGCCTTCCCGTGCGGGTGGCATACCTGCGGTACCCTGGCAAGATATCTTATGGACTCTATGTCTTTCATATGCTCTGTATCCGGATTGCCGACCGCCTCCTGCGCGAAGAATCCGGCGTGCTGCATTTTACAGCCCGCATCGGGCTCTCGTTTGCGCTGACGGTTCTTATGGCTGCCTTGTCCTATAACTTTTTGGAAAGGCCGTTTCTCAAATTGAAAGATCGATTTGCGCATGTGTCGTCGCGGCCAGTGTAGATTGTCGGCTTGGCGAAGGCGGTCGAGAAAGCGAAACTCTGAGGCGCGAGTGACTGCGGAGTAACGCCGCGACGATTCTGGGCCGTAGTCAGGCCCTGGTACAATCAACCGAACAAACCCGTTCTCCGCGCGGAGGGATGTGGGAGCGGTTGAAAACAGGCGGGCTTGAAAACGGAAGTCCACCCTGCCCTCTTGTGTGGAATCAACGATTTAAAATCTTCCAGTGTGCTCCGCAGGGAATACTACCCCAATAATCCGGCTCTGCCAGGAACGGGCATCAGCAAGGAGCGGTTCGACACGTTTTGGGTTGGCTGGCCGCGGATGTTCATCAAGGATGGCATCGGCTATGTGTTCTACACGCGTAGCCGGGCGATCGGCGCGCGAGCGATTCCCATCCATCAGATGACGGACTGGTAAGGCCGGCGAATCGCGCGCCCGGCAGGAAGCGCGGAAGCGGCGCATGAACCAGGAGCGGTTATAACCAGCGGTCGAGGACCCGATGCACAGAATGATCGGCAGTGCGCTTTTTGCAGGTGCGCTTTTCTTCATGATGGCGGCAGGCCACGCTCAGATGGCCGAATCCGCTGGCGGGATCGCCGGTCCTGATCCTGACACCGTTCCCCACGCGAGGATCAGCGGTCCCAACAGTGTCGCGATGCCGGAGTCGGCAGAATACAAGGATGTCCAGGCCCGGCTTGCGCGAGGCTGGAACACGTGGGATGTCCATAGTGTTGCAACCCATGTGCTCCTTCCCGACGGACTGGCGGTTCACGTTGGGCTCGAGCACAACACCACCGAAGGCGGTGATGCATTCCTGGCGACCGCGCTCATTGGACGGCAAACGCCCGGTGCGGAGAGGGTCTTCCCCGGCCCGCATTCCTGGGACGGCAGTTATACGGAACTTCGCGTCGCATGGAAAGGCCATGAATGGAGCATACAAAGCGCTCACGTGGGCGACGATCTGGTTCTGCTGGCAACGCCTGTAGCCTCGGAGAAGCCATCCGGCCTGGCTCCGACCATTGTGTTTTCAGCGGACTACCTTTGGAATCGATCTGGGTCGGTGAGTCGCCAGGCCAATTCGATTCTGGCCACCGATCCGCGCGGCACCATTTCTATCTATTGCACCTGCGCGGGCGGCTCCGGCCAGAATCAGAACGCCGGCGAAAACCGAGGACCGAACCAGCAGGCTGTGAGCGCACCGGTGACGGGGCCATATTTTGCCGCAGATTTTACCGGGCCGGTGGGGATCAGTACGGGGCAGATGCGATCCCTCGAGGAGATTCGGAAGATCATCCAGCGCCAGCGCGAGGCTTATGAAAGTTCGATAAGTTCGGCAGGCAAAACCGCCCCCATTGTTGACGCCATTCAGACGACATTGGGGTGGGACACGATCTACGAACCGGAGAAGCAGCGGGTAGTCTCCCCAGTCAGCCGGGTGTGGAGCGTGTCCTGGGGCGGATACGTCATTTTTGACTGGGACACCTTCTTCGCCGCGTCGCTGGCGGGGATTCGCGACCGCGACCTGGCGTATGCGGACGCGATCGAGACCCTGCGCGAAGAGACCGCGGAGGGTTTCGTTCCGAACTATGCCCGCGCCGGCGGCTGGAAGAGTTCGGATCGCTCGGAGCCTCCAGTAGGATCGATCACCGTCCTCGGGTTGTATGAGCAATACCATGACCTGTGGCTCGTCCGGGATGCTTTCGACCCTCTCCTGCGATGGAACCGCTGGTGGGCCGAGCACCGCGACAGAGACGGGTATCTGACGTGGGGAAGCGACGGAGAAAATGAGCCGGCGAACCTGGATGATGGCACGGTGGGAACGCGCCAGGGAGCGATTCTCGAATCGGGTCTCGACAATAGTCCCATGTATGACGGCGCCACATACGACAAGACCCGCCACCAGCTGGAGTATGCCGATGTGGGGCTGATGAGCATGTACATAGCCGACTGCGATGCGCTCGCGCAGATGGCTGCGGATCTGGGGAAGGCCGATGAGGCACGCGAGCTGAAACAGCGGAGCGTCCGCTACCGCGAAAAACTCGCGACGCTGTGGAATCCGCAGGCAGGAATCTTTCTCAATAAGGATCTGCATACCGGCGAATTCAACACGCGGCTCTCGCCGACGAACTTCTATCCGCTGCTTGCGAAGGCTGCCTCTCCGGATCAGGCGCAGCGAATGATCCGGGAGCACCTGCTGAATGCGCGGGAGTTCTGGGGGCAGTGGGTGATCCCCTCGATCGAGCGCGACGATCCGGCCTTTCACGATCAGGATTACTGGCGCGGACGAATCTGGGGACCGATGAATTACCTGGTGTATCTGGGATTGCGCAACTATGACGATCCGGATACCTGCCGGGAATTCGCCGCGAAGTCGTACGCGCTGTTTCTCAGGGAGTGGACCGCCAACGGCCACGTACACGAGAATTACAATGCGATGACCGGAAGCGGCGACGACGTGGCGAACAGCGATCGTTTCTATCACTGGGGTGCGCTGCTCGGGTTGATCGAATACATGCAGGAGACCTGGCCGCCCGGAGCCTCAGGAGGCCAGTAAGGGCACGCAGCGATTCGTTGATTGAGATCCGGCCGTTGTTGCGATTATCTCGCTCCGATCGGGCCTGAAAGCTGCCGAGATCGCGCTGGAGGTATCGCGGCGCTTTCGGACACCCTCCAGCGGAGCACCGCAGCCTGGCAACGGAACGACCCCTTCTCCGCCTGAGTCAGATCAAAAGCCTGCCGGCCCCGCTGAATCCGCGGATGCCTGAGGCGGTGCGAAGGCCCGCTCAGACAGCACCACGCGAGCAAACGAAAAGGCCGCCATCGCTGGCGGCCTTCGTTGTTTCCTCACTCCGGAGAACGGGACTATTGCGGGGCGAAGTAGGTGGAGACCGACGCGCTGTTCCCGTTGCTGTCCTGCGCCTGAATCGACCAGTTGTACTGGAGCCCGCCGGTCAACGAGCTGTACAGCGGCGTGTTGGTGTTGTCCGTTGGATCGGTCCCATAGAGCAGGCCGGCGGGCATCGGAATTTGCGTGTTGGTGAAGCCATTCGAATTGGAGTTGTTGCCCGGGATCTGCCAGATCGTGGGGCCGTCATTCTGCTGCAGATAGAACTGATAGGTGTAATTGCCGGCGTTCGTCGGGTAGGTCCAGGTGAACGTTGGCGTGGTCGTTGCGGTCGTGGTGTTGGGACTGGGCGTGAGAGCCGACACCGCGTCGGATGATCCGAGGACTGCGGTGACTGCCTGGGTGATGGTTTCGGAGGTCGCGTCGCTGTAGGTGATGTTGAAGGTATAAGAATCACCCACCTTGGGTACGATGTTTTCGAGGCTGGGATAGTACTGCCATTGTGGAGTGCCGCATCCCTGGCAGCTGTTGCCCAGGTCGACGGGATGGAGAACATTCGGCCCTGACGTGAAGGTGACGTTCACGGGCAACTTACTCCCGTTCCCCATTCTCACATTCAAGCCGATGCCGTAATTGGTGTTGGAGCCGCCGGGATTGACGTTCTGGCTATACGAAGTGGTTACACTCGCAGTGCTGGCGGCTGCGGGCAGAGTGATGTCCTGATTGGTGAGCGGCGCCCCGTTCACTACGATGGCCTGGCTGTTGTTGCCCTCCGTGTTGGAGATGTCGCCGACGGCGGCGATCAGGCCGTCGTTGTTCTGATTGAGGATGGCGAAGTTGAAGTACGCTGTGCCGTTTGGAACATAGACCGTGTAGTTATTCGGAGTCGAGTTCGACGGGCTGGCAATTTCCGTGCCGTAGGCTGTGTTGGTGTTCTGGTCAAACATCCCGACATACAGCGGGCCTTTGGGAGTGATCGAGGAAGGAATGGTGACGGTGCCGCTTACCTCATAGTAACCGGCCCCGTAAGGCGCGCCGATGGTGACGGTTGTGGCACACGTGGTGGTGTTGCAGACGACGCTGGGACCTGCGTAATAGGTCCAGGGTCCGGCACCTGCCGGGTTGAGGCCCTGCACCCGGAAGTAATAGGCCTGATTATTTGAGAAGCTGCCGGTGATGCCCTTGATCCCGTTGTTGACGATCCAGACGTTGGCGTGGGAGCCGACCGCAGCGAATGTGGCGCTGCCGCTGCCGGTGTTGGTGGTGCCGAAGCCGGAGGTGGATTGGCTCCACTGAACGATGTAAGAGGTGAACACTTCGACGCCGCTGCTGTTTTCCACGGAGCCGCTGCCGTAACTGATGATCGCGCCCAGGTTGGTTGGGGCGATCGCCTTGAATTTCACCGCCTGCGTCGGCGCGGACTGCGTCGGGTTGACCATGGTGATGTTGGCACCGGTCACATTGCTGGTGGAGACCACAAGGGCGGCGCTGCCGGTGGGATCTTCGGTGTTCTGTTGTCCGTCGCCGAGCGGATCCATCCACGCCATGACGGTGTAGTCGCCCGGAGGCACGCCGCGGATGGTGTAGGCTCCGCCGCCGGAAAGGGTTGTCTGCGGGATGCTGGCGCCCGGATAGCCGTCTCCACCGCCGCAGCCGGAAGGTTGCAGATTGATGTAGGTCGTGCCGGTGAACGCGCCGTTGTACGTGATATTGCCGGAGACGGCATAGGCAATCGACACGCCGAAGTTCTCCCCCGTGACGGAATTGTTGCTGATTACAACGCCGGAGTAGTTCGCGGGATAGAAGATCGATTCGGCGCCCGTGATCGAGGGTGTGATGGTGTAAGTTCCGTTAGGTAAGTTCGAGAACGAGAAGTTCCCCTGGCTGTCGGTGGAAGTGACCTGTACTGGATCCGTATTGATGCTGACAGCAAAGGTGGGGTAGGTTGGCCCGTTACCATTGCAGCTGTTGTAGTCGAGCAGCTGGATTTGCCCGCTGATGGTGGAAACGTTGTTCACAGCGATGCTGTAGTCCTGCGAAGCGCTGTGCCCGTAATTGTCCATGACCTGAACCGAGAAGGAGATCGGGCTGTTGGCGGGCGTGGTCGTAGTCGGCGTTCCTGTAATGGTGAGTATGTTATTGTCGCTGGTGCTGGCGCTGAGGCCATCGCCAATGCTGACTGACAGCCCGGGCTGGGAGATGCCATTGCCATCGACGGTCCAGGTAAAGGCGGGACCGACCCCGCCGACCGCGGTGATGGAGCCGTTGTAGTAGTCATTGACGGTGGCCGAAGGCAGCGAAGCCGGTTCCGGAGCCGGCAACGTGAGCGGCGTTGGATTGCTGATGACGATGCTGTAAGGCATCGAGTCGGACAGATTGGTGGTGGTGTCGATCAGCTTGACCGTCGGGGCGACCGTAGCAGCCGACGTCGGCGTGCCGCTGATGGTGATCGAGCTCGCGGCATAGCCGCACGGGGCGTTGTTTGCGGGCGCCGTCAGGCCATCGGAGAGGCCCGTAACGGTCCAGCAATAATTCCCGCTGCCGCCTGTGCCGCTGATGGTGCCGGAATACGTGACTCCCGTCGTGCCGGTTAAGGGTAAGCTGGCGGCATTCTGCTGCAGGCCGCTGTAGACGGTGAAGGTAAACGGGACGCTTGCTGTCGCGCCGCTGCTGTCCTTCACGTTGGCCGTGAAGTTGATTGTGCCCGGACCGTTGGGCGTGCCCGACACCAGACCGGTGCCGGAGAGGCTGAGCGCAAAGCCGCCAAGATTACTGGATGTAGCGGTCCACGTGAGCGTGCCTGTGCCGCCGGTGGCCGTCAGTTGCTGCGAGTAGGGAGCACCCGTCACGCCGTAAGCCAGCGGACTGGCGGTGGTGATGGCCAGCGAGGCGTTGATGGTGATCGTGAGCGTTGTGTTTGAGCTGTTGCTTCCCGAGTCTTTGAGTGTCACCACCACGCTGCTGTAGGTGCCCTGCGTGGTTGGCGTGCCGCTGATGACGCCCGCGGCAGACAGTACCAGGCCGGGAGGCATTCCGGTTGCCGCAAAGCTATAGCCGGAACCGGTGCCGCCCGAGGGCATGAGCGTTGAGGATGGATACACTTCGCTCACCGCGCCGGTGGGCAGGGTGGTGGGCGTGAAGGCAAGCTTGGCTTCGACAACGATCGAGAATGTCGCAGAGCCGGTGTTGTTGGCCGAATCCTTCGCCGCGAAAACAACGCTGTAGGATCCCGCCGTGGTGGGAGTGCCGCTGATGAGACCGGCGCTCGAGAGCGTCAGCCCACCCGGCAGCGAGGAGCCGCTGGCGGCCGCCCAGGTCCAGGTGTACGGCGCGCCTGCGCCGCCCGTCGCCGCAAGGGTCGTCTGCGTGTAAGCCGCAGTCACGTACCCGCTGGGCAGCGATGTCGTCGTAATGCTGACCCCGCTGCCAATGCTGATGCTGAACGTCTTGCTCCCGGTGTTGCCCACCGAGTCCTTCACCGTGATCACCACGGTGTAGACGCCCGCCGTGGTCGGAGAGCCGGCGATGACGCCCGCTCCGGACAACATGAGTCCACCGGGTAAGGATGAGCCGGCTCCAGCCGCCCATGTCCATGTGTAGGGCGCGCCCGCGCCGCCCGTGGCCGCAAGGGTCGTCTGCGCGTAAGCCGCAGACACGTAACCGCTGGGCAACGAAGGCGTGGTAACGCTCACGGCAGGATTGACCGACAGCAACAGGGACGCGTTCGCAGTGTTTTTTGCCGAGTCCGTCACGGTGAAGACGATGGTGTACGTGCCCGTTGTCGTCGGCGTGCCGGAGATGACGCCGGCCGAGGAGAAGTTCAGCCCCGGAGGAAGCGACGATCCCACCTGTGCCGCCCACGTCCACGCGTAACCTTTGCCGGTGCCGCCACTGGCCGCCAGGGACGTGGTGGGATAGACCGCGCCCAGAGCGCCCTGCGGCAGCGATGCCGTAGTAACGGTGAGCTGCGCTTCAATCACAATCGAGAACGCTGCCTGCGCGGTGTTCCCCGCGCTGTCCTTCGCCGTCACGATGACGCTGAAGGTTCCTGCGGCAGTCGGCGTGCCGCTGATCACTCCCGCGCTGGACAGGGTGAGTCCCGCCGGCAGCGAAGAACCGCTGCCCGCGACCCAGCTCCATGTGTACGGTGCGCCAGCTCCGCCGGTCGCTGTCAGCGTCGTCTGCGTATAAGTCAGATTCACGTTCCCGCTCAGCAACGAAGTCGTCGTGATGCTGACAGCGCCGCCCACCGTGATGGTGAAGGTCTTGCTCCCGGTGTTCCCGGCGGAATCCTTCGCGGTGATGACGACGCTGTAGCTTCCCGAAGTGGTTGGTGTTCCTGTGAGTACGCCCGCTCCGGAGAAGTTCAGTCCGCCCGGCAACGAGGACCCGGCCGCCGCAGCCCAGGTCCATGTGTAGGGCGAGCCGGCGCCGCCGCTGGCTGCCAGCGAGGTTTGCGTGTAGGCCGATCCCACATAGCCTGCAGGCAGCGAGGTTGTGGAGATGCTGACGCCCGCATCCACCGTCACCGTCAGGGTGGCCGTCTGCGTGTGTCCTGCCGAATCATTCGCCGTGACGACGACGCTGTAGGTGCCGGCCGTGGTTGGCGTACCAGTGACGACGCCCGCGGTCGAGAGGCTCAGGCCGGGAGGAATCGACGAGCCGCTGGCCGCAGCCCATGTCCAGGTAAATCCGCCGGAACCGCCGGTCGCGCTGAGTGTGGTGCTGGGATACGCGGAGTTCGCGTATCCGGTGGGCAGCGTCGTGGTGGTGATGGCGATCGTGCCTTCCACCGTGATGGAGAACGTCGCCTGCGCCGAATTATTCGCGGAGTCCTTCACGGTGACAACCACGCTGTACGTGCCAGCCGCGGTGGGCGTGCCCGTGATCGTGCCCGTGCCCGAAAGGCTGAGCCCGGCAGGCAGAGACGAGCCGCTGGCGGCGGCCCATGTCCACGCGTAGCCCATGCCTGATCCGCCCTTCGCCGTGAGGGTAGTGGACGCGTAGGGTGTTCCCTGGTATCCGCCGGGCAGCGACGCGGTGGAGATCGTAATGCCCGCGCCCACCGTGAGGCTCAGGGTCGCGCTTCCGGAGTTCTTCGCGGAGTCCTCGGCCGCGACAACCACGCTATAGGCGCCGGCCGTGGTCGGCGTGCCGCTGATGACGCCCGCGCCCGAGAGGCTGAGGCCCGCAGGCAGCGACGATCCCGACGCCGCGGACCATGTCCACGTATACGGAGAGCCCGCGCCGCCGGCGGCTGCCAGTGTGGTGTTTGGATACACCGAATTCGCGTAGCCGTTGGGCAGCGAAGCGGTCGTGACGCTGACCGCCGGATCGACGGTCATGGCGAGCGTGGCGTTGGCGGTGTTCGAGGCCGAATCTTTCACGGTGACGACCACGCTGAAGGTGCCGGCGCTCGCAGGTTTGCCGCTGATCATGCCCGAGGTCGACAGGCTCAGTCCTGCGGGCAAAGAGGAACCCGACGCCGCGGACCACGTCCAGCTATAGCCGGAGTTGCTGCCGCCGCTGGCCGCCAGCGCGGTGGAAGGATAAGCCGTGCCGACGTAGCCGGTTGGCAGGGAGCTGGTGGTAACGGTGAGCTGCGGGTAGTTGATGGTGATGGAGAAGGTGGCGCTCCCGGTATCGCCGTAGGCGTCCGACGCGGTGACCTTGAAGCTGCTGGCGCCGGCAGTCGTGGGCGTGCCGGTGAGGACGCCGCTCGATGCCAGGCTGAGACCGGCAGGCAGGCTGCCGCTGGTGACCGCAAAGGTAAGCGCGCCTGCGCCTCCCGTGGCGGAGACGCTGCTGCTGTAAATGGTGCCGATGGTACCGTTCGGCAGCGATGTCGTGCTGAAGACGATCGCCGGAGCAGAGGCGATGTCGATGGTGAACTGGCCACTCGCGGTCAGCGTCGTCGGCGCTCCCGAGTCCGCTACCTGCAGCGTAAAGGTGTAATTGCCGGTGGCCGTCGGAATGCCGCCGATGGTCCCCGTGCTCGCTCCGAGCGTCAGGCCCGTCGGCAAGTTCCCTGACTTCACTGTCCAGGTGTACGGCGAAATGCCGCCGCTGGGTGCGATCGTCACGCTATAGGTCGATCCCACCTGTCCCGCCGTCAGCGCGCCGAGAGCCGTCGTGATCGCCGGATTCGTCGGGATGTTGAGCGTCACCGAGTTCGTTACCGAGCTGTCCTTCACCGACGTCGCAGTGATGGTTACCGTGAAGGCCGTCGTCACGGTGCCCGGCGCCGTGTATGTCACGGAAGTCGAACTCTGGTTCGACAGCGCACCGCAAGCCGAACCAGAGCAGCCGGTACCGGTCAACGCCCAGTTCACTCCTTCGCCGGAGCTGTTCTCGACCGTCGCGGTCAGCGTGACCGAGTCCCCCGGATCGATCTTCGTCGAAGCTGGGCTGCCAATAGAAACTGTCGGTTTGGCCGAGCCGCCGCACCCTGTCAGGGAAGAGATACAAGCGAAGGAGCTAAGGGCAGAGAAAACCAGAAGAGCGGAACGCGTGCGGCCAAGCATAGAGCCTCCGAAAGACTCCCGGGCCGCTGGTTTGTGGATCGTTGAAGCCCGGGTACCACGAAACCGAGTCTTTCCATGCCGTAATCCGCGCGGCGCGCCGGGCAATGTTCCGGCTTCGGCTCAGCTCCCGATCAACAGCTATCACTTGAGCCCCCGCGTGCGTACGGTCACAATACGACTTTCGGGGTGTGACTGGAGACGCAATAGCGTCACGGTTCTCAATCGAGGCACGCATGCTCTCCTGAGGGGCCCAAACGCCGACGCCCCGCGCCGCAAAGCGGCTTGGCTGGCATGCATTCCGCCGCGGACTGGCGACGAACCTTCAGCGATTAGGAGTCGCGGACATCGTGATCCAGGCGATTCTCCGTCACAGCGACATCGGTGTGACGCGCGATGCGTACATCGATCGCGATGCCGCAGATCCGCAGAGTTTGGCCGCGGTGGAGGCTCTGCAAGCGCTCGTGAACAATCAGAGTGCAACTGAAGCGGCGCACGACCGTACCGGGGCCGTCATACAATGATCAAAGCAAACGCGTTCGCTCATGCGGAGGGATGTGTGAGCGGTTGAAACAGGCGGTCTTGAAAACCGCTGTGCCCGCAAGGGTACCGGGGGTTCGAATCCCTCTCCCTCCGCCAGTCTTTCTGTCTGGAATCAGCGTCGCAGCCTCATGTCACACCTTGTGTGACACATTTCCTGAGGCCGCGAAGATTCTCTCGGAGATAAAAGCGATCCGCCGCTCCTCGCGGGTACTACCTTCCGAGGAGCTTTTCGTGCGCACGCTGAAAGTCCAGCTTTTGATCCGGGTCCGGCTGTCTTCGGGGCGCTACGCGTACGCGACGCCTGTCTCGAACCGGAGCGGCTCTCTGCGCGAGGGCTACGCCCTCGTCGAGGGCAAGCCCGAGTCCCACCCGGAGGGAGTTTACTATCTCCGTTTTCTGCAGGGCCGGAAGCGCACTTGGCAGGCCGTCGGCCCCGGTGCCGACAAGGCAATCACCGCACTCCGGAATCAGCAGCACGACCTTGAGGCGATCAGCCTCGGTCGCAGGAGGGCGGATTTGGCCGCGTCCCGGCCCGACGCTTCCGTGATCAACACCGTCGAGGCCTTCCTGTCCGAAGTGCGCCGGTTCCGGATGCCCAAGACCATTGTTGAATACGAGCGCATGCTCGGGGCCTTCCGGGACCGGTTCAGGGACCGCGTGCTCTCCAGCATCACGCGCGAGGACCTCCTCAACTACCGCGCCGCGCTTGAAGGTGACGGCAAGAGCCCGCGCACCGTGTTCAACCACATTATGCGCATCAGCGTGTTTCTCCGCGCCAACGGCATCACCGGGCTGCTCAAAGCCCACGACAAGCCTGCCTACGATGAACCCGAAGCAGAAGCCTACGATGCCGATCAACTGGAGGCCCTTTTTGCAGCAGCAGGTAAAGACGACCGGCTTTTGTTCGAGTTCTTCCTGAAGATCGGGTTTCGGGACCAGGAGGTGATGTTCTCGACATGGAAGAACGTGGACTTCAAGGGTAAGGTCATCAAGGTTCGTTCGAAACCCGAATTAGGCTTTCGAATTAAGGATAAGGAAGAGCGCTCGGTCCCCGTTCCGGACGAACTGATCGCGGCACTGGCGGCCCGCAAGCAAAAAAGTGAGTCCATCTTCATCTTTCCCGGGGCGAATGACACGCCGAATCGACACTTCCTGCGCATTCTGAAGAGTCTTGCGCGGCGGGCGGGGCTCAATTGCGGGGAGTGCGTAAACAAGAGTGGCCAGAGTTGCCGGAAGTGCGCGATGTGCAGTGAATGGGGACTCCACAAATTCCGGAAGACCTTCGCGACCATGCACAGCGACGCGGGCGTGCCCGCCCCGACGATCCAGCGCTGGCTCGGCCACTCGGACTTGGCGACGACATTGCGCTACCTGGCCATCGCCGATATGCGGTCCGAAAAGACACGGACGCAGGTGAACGCGACGTTTGCGGGTCTGAGGGCTGTCGCTGACTCGCCGATGACTCGGTCTGCGCTTGTCGAGACGCAGGGTGCCGGCGGTGCGTAGCCCGCGATGCCCGGGGACTCGGAATGGAGTTCTTTGCCGCCCCGGGGAAACCCCGTCGATAAACCCGGTCAACCCCGTCGTTCGGTATATCCAAGCGGGCCTTCCTCGTCGAGGGCATCGGGCACCGAAGAAAGTGAACGCCGGGCAACAGACTTTCGAAACCCTGGTAGAGGGCCAAACAAAAATGAACTCGATAAGTCAGATGGAGGCCGAGGCTGAGTATTTACTCTTCAGAGCCCTGACGTTGGGGTCGTATCTGGGGTGACGAGTGGACTTGATCGAGGAACTGCGACGCAGGCAGGGGTACCTCTCAACGCGAGAGGTCATGGTTCTCCTGCAAAAGACCCGGAATACGTTGTGCGACTGGGTCCGGAAGGGACGTCTCCCCGCGATCCGCGTGGGTAATGAGTACCTGTTCGATCCGCACCTGATCGCGGACTGGCTGGCAAAGCGGCAGACGGTAATGGCCTCACCGGGGAGATCGGCATGAACTTCCGCACCGACGCGATCGCACGCGAGTTCACCGGGGTGTCAGTGGCTCGCCCTCGCCGGAAAGCGGCGGTTTGCCGGAACCCGAAATCTGCGGCAGCAGTACGCGACACCCGCGCCGCCTGCTTCGCCGCGAAGAGGTCCAGATGATTCTTCAACTCACGGAGGAACGGGTGCAGTATCGGATCGACACGCGCCAGACTCAGTCGTGCCGTACCCGTTCGAAGCCGCCGGAGCGGCTTACTGGCGAAACCTCGCCGCTTTTGGCGTGACGCGGCAGAGTCATAGTACGAGGCACTGGCTCGAAGAGAAGTCCGGCCAGTTTCTCCCGGTGCGACCTGGTAATCGGTAGGTACATCCGGTAAGGACAGTAACGGGCATGGGAAACCGTGGACCGACCGACTCCGGGGCGACGCCGGGGCAGATGAAAGAAAAAGTTTTTCGGAAAGGCAGGTGACGGCCGCCGATTGGTATTCACTCTCAGTCCCCTGCTACGGAGGGCCAGAAATGAGAGTGACGAATGGAACCGATCGAGGAATCAAAGCTGGAGTCCATGGGCGCATCTGCCCGGTGCCCCCAGGCAGAACAGATGGAGGCGGCTTCTGGCGCAGCACCACCGCCCCGGCGGCTGCACTCGCGCGAGGACCTCTTGATGCTGCTCAACCTGAATGACGAGCAAGTGCAGTTTCTGACCAACACGCGCCAGATCACCGCGATCCGGATCGCCGGGGAGGAGCGGTACGACTCGCGCGACATTGACCGGCTCATTGAGAGCTATAAGGCCACGGCCCAGCGGAGAATACGATGAACGAAACGACAGAAATGCCCAAATATGCCCATGGGGAGCGGCACTGCCCGATCTGCGATGAACCGCTCCCTTCTCATCAGACGTGGCCGGGTGCCCGCTACCGGTACTGCCTTAGGAGTGCGTGCAAACAGCGGTTGTTCGCAGGAAATCGCCAAGGCTGGCATTACATCGAGGCAGGTACACGAAAATGCGGCGCCGAAGGATGCGAGAATTTCGTGCCCGAAGGCCGTTATTCCGCGAGCGCGCCCTTCAAGACGTGCAGCGCTGTGTGTTACTATGCCTGCCGCAATGCCGGACTGCCCGCTCGGATGTGCGCATGTAACTGTGGCCTAGAGGTTCGGCGCACCTTTTGGCGGGATGGAGGAGATGTCTACATCTCGCGGCAACACCTGGGACGCCATCGGGCTGACAAACCACTTGCGGCTCGCGTCGGAGTGTTCCGGCCAATCCTCGATGAGTTTTCGTCGCCGGCGCGACCCCGTGCCTCTCTCCCGATGGTTCGGTATCCGAGGTCCCAAAATGCGGTTCCGCCATCTCGTGATCGCCGGCCTCATGACCAGGAGTGGTGTTCTCCAGGCAGAGAACCTGGGACAATTTCTCGCGGCGCAGGGAATACCCACTACCTCGCTGCCCGCTTCCGCCCTTACTCAAGCGGTTGTACCTGGATCCGTCGCGAAATCGGATCGCTGGGTGGTTGCGACCTGGTTGATCCCGCTCTCCGGCGGCGGAGAAGTGTGGCCAATCCACCTGATCCGCATGGACCGGCAGAGCGGCGCCACGACGGCAGTCGAGCTTCAGTTGCCCCCCGGCGATGTGTGTGCTGGGGCCCCGTGGGGCATAGATCTGATCTCGGGCTTTGTCCTTCTTGAAACGGACATCAGTCCGTCGGCAGCCTGCCTTCTGGTCCTCGATCCTTCTCTGAGCCTCCGGCACACGCTCTACGGTTTCGAGCCCCACGAGGTAGAACCCGGACGTATTGTCCTGACCGAAGATATGATTCATTTCGCGGCGGTGCAGCCGGAACGGTTACAGTTTGCCGATCTCGCGAGCAGACAAACGCAGGAGCTGTATCCGTCCAGGAACGATCCCCTGCGCGCACAAGTCGCGCGCCGCAATGCGGCTGGTATGCCTGCGCCTGACGTTTGCGCTCGTATGGACGATCCCTGTAAGGCTGATCTCTTCAACGAGACAATTGCCGCGCTTGCCACAGATCATCATGGACGCTTTGCCATGGTGGTGAACCAGGACGCCTCTCATGCCCTTGCTGAGGGACAGGCGCCGCTGACCGTGGCCAACCAGTCGGTGCTCTACCTCTATCAATACGACACCGCCGGATGGGCCTGGTGCGAGTCGTTGCTGACTCCGGAAGACGGCGCCGGCTTGTTGTCCTCGCCGCGAAGCCCCTCTTTGGAGGAGGCGTGGGGCCGCTGCAGGCCGGCGCGGCCGGTCATTCCGGACATCACAACCGCTCACATCAATCCCTTTCTAAGCCGGCCATAGCGCTGTGTTCGTTCATGCTGTACGGTTCCTGTCCGGATGGAAGACGAGACGCTTACAGAGATCCTTGCAATCCGAAAAATTCACTTCATTGCGGAAGCTGAACGCGCCGAGCTAAATTCTGAAATCGCGAGTCAGATCGGAAATTATCGATTCGCACGTCGGCCTTGAGGTTCGGCAAGAGATCAGGCGATTTCTCGTCGTACGCCTTTTCCAAATGCTGAAATATCGCATCACAGCTCAATTGATTGATCCCTCCAGTGGGTCTGCGGTGCGATCGTATGCGGAACCCGCCCGCGATCCGGACCACATCCTCGCCGCGCTGGATACGATCGCCGGAGAGTTCCGCCGGGACTTGGGCGAATCCCGCCACGAAACTCATGAGAACCACCGGCCGCTGCCCAGGGTAACCACCGCCTCGATGCAGGCTCTCAAGAACTACGCCCAGGCATCCGAGTTGTTCGACCAGGGAAAAAATCATGTTGCCGACCAGATTGTACCAGGCCGCGATTTCAGCCGACGCCGGGTTCGCAATGGCCTGGGCGGGGTTGGGCTACCTCCATTACAGCTTCTACGTCAACCGTCCCGAGCTGGGGGAGAAGGAATTCCGCACCGCGCTGTCTCTCGCGGATCGCACAACGGAACGAGAGCACGCATGGATTGAAATGCGCTACGCCGAAAGTCAGGGCCGAGTCGACGACGGTCTCCAGCTTTACCGGCTGTTCCTGCAGCGATTCCCTGGCGACTGGGCGGCAGAGTGCGACTACGCGCGCCTGCTGCGCATGCACGGTCACGCGCAGCAAGCGGTGCCGATGTACCAGCGGCTCATCCGGCAGCAGCCGGACGCAACGGCCATCTGGATTGAGCTGGCTTCCGCCTACGGCGACCTAAGCCAGTGGAACTCGGCTGTTCAGGCGTACGAAAAGGCCTTCGCGCTCGATCCGTCGCGGATGCTAATTGTCAATATCAATCAGGAATACGGGGGGCGCTCATCAATTCAGGAAATGACGCCAAAGCGGAGGATGTCTATTCGGCCCTGCTCGGGAATCCGGACAATACCCGTACGGCCAAAGGTCGCTGGCGTTGCTCGACTTTTACCACGGGCAATTCGGGTCAGCGCAGAAACGGCTGATGCTCGCGATTCCCAGATTACATGATGCCTTTGCCGTAGCGCGCATTCGTGACTGGCTGGCGGCCATTGCCGGCATGCAGGGCAATCACAAAGAGGAGATCACGCAGCTCAATTTGGCCATGATCCATTGGAACACCCTCGGTCCGAGGGTTGAATATGGCGCCATCCTGGGGCAGGCATGGGCACGTGCCGGCGAGGCCGAGAAGGCACGCGAGATTCTCAACACAATTGCGCCGATCACGAATGACCGAATTGAAGACCAGGTGGGCTACCTCGCATTGCTGAAAGCGGAAGTCGCCGCAGCCAGCGGCGATCCCCGCGGCGCGCTCCAGTTTCTAAAGCCTCCGTCACCGGACGATCCCAGTTCGCCTGCGGCCCTGACGCGGGAAGCCTGGCGCACATTTATGAAAGCCTTGGCAATCGTGCTGCGGCGGTTCTGTGGTACCAGGAATTCCTCCGGCACGGCGTGCCTGGCTGGGAGCCACAGCGCTATTGGCCGACAGCCGAGCTTACCCTCGCTCAGAATTACCACCAGATGGGGGACGGCGTGCATGCGCTCGGTGCAGTCAGACAACTTCTGGACGCATGGAAGAATGCCGATCCTGACAATTTGATCTTGCGGCAGGTTCGCCTTTTGAAGGAAGCACTGCTCCGAGAACCGCGCATTGCGCATTGATGGAATGCCAGTCGCTCAAAAGGCGACGCGGCGACTTACTGCTCACTGCAATCCAAGGCGTGCGGTTCGCCGCCTCATGGAAATGAGATTGACCAATACGTTCATCGAGATCGATCTTCGGTCGAACGCAGGATAGTCCCCTCAAACGGACTTCCCTCCCGCTGTCTGAACTTGAGCATGATCGCCAAAGCACTCATCGAGACAGATCCTGCGGAGAAGTCGGCTGGTCGCGCTTCCGCTGCGGCAGCTATTCGACAAGCGCCCGAAGCCTTGACAGTTCTTGAGGAAGTTGGCAGGTACATTTTGGCTTGCCGCATTTTTGATACCACACCGCCGGAGTCCCGGCTCTGGGCTTTGGCGGCATCAGGGTCTCAAGTCGGGGGACGGCGCGTAGTAGCGATGGGCGGAGAGTCGAGCAGTGGGGGTAACGGCATTCAGAACCGGCACAGTGCGTGCAGTGCGTGACGCCTGGCTCACCAGAATGCTTTGGCTTCCACTTTGGGTTTACCCTGCATGCCGTTGACTACCTGCGAGCTGAGGACGACCTCGAAATTCTTTTTTAGCCAGGCTGCGCCAGCGGCATCGGCGAACTGTTGCAGACTTGCTTCATCAGTCAGGAATTCGCCGGCAGCTCTGGTGCCACTGCCTGTAATTCCCGCAGCGACCAGAACGACCTGGCCGGTGCTCTCGTCGGTGAAGCGGGCGGCTATTGCATAATCTTTGACAATTTGACTGATCGGAGCCTTTGCACTGACTTGCCACGCGCGCGACGCCGGGTGCTGTGTATCCGCGATCCAGTAAATGCGATCCGGGCCCTCAGGACCTTCCAGATGAAACCTGAGTAAGGACGTTCTGTTCATCGTCCAGTCATTGTTCAGCGCTCCAATCAGAACCACCGGCCCTTCCCGCAGCTGAGCGGAGACGGTCGTCCGGAAATTCTGAACCCTGAAACCATGCCCGCGAGCTCCGGCCAGGGAGACGAACCTGCTGAGAGTCTGCAAGTCGGAAAAGGGAACAAAGTCGTTCTTGTCTGTGATCGCCTGCAGAAACGAGTCATCATCGGCCACGCTCTGGAGTTCGGTCAGCGAGGGATCATCAGGGGAAATCGACATCTCGGTTCCACCCATGCAGAACAAGATGGGCTTGCTGCTGCTGAACAGCGGAGACCACACTTCTTCGAGAGCGGACCTGGGTTTCTCGATTTGTCGCCAATGTTGAATTCCCAGCACCGATAGCAGGACGAGGAGCACTCCGGAAGCGATCAAGGCCGCCGGTCGATCGATTCTTCTCGTTGTCCTGGGCTGGATAACCGGATCCGGTTCAGAGAGAACATTCGCTGGGACGACCTCGAGGGCAGGCGCGTCCGTTCCGGGTTGGGAGAAGACGGGTACATAGGATCCCGCATTCAGTTCGATCCTTAGTTCGTCCCGATGCGCTGCTGACTGGTAATACTGCGCGAGCCGCTTCCTCACCTCGCCAGCACAGAGACGGACGACAGGATCGAGATTGGTATCGTAATCGGGCGCCCGGTGAAACACCGCCACGCCGAGGGTTCGCTCTTTCAAATTGTCTTCATTGTCCGCGAGCGTCTGTTCCACGATGTACCTGAGCAGGCAGGGATAGCGTTTACTGGCGGCGAACAGAACGTCGCTCACAATCTTTTCGAGTTGCGAGCGCACAAGCTCTTTTTCGCTGGCTGTCTGGGGGTGCCAGGCACCCGTCACTGTCCCGGTGGACGCCATGGTTTTCAGTCCCGCGGCCTGAAATTCGCGCGTTGCCAACGTAACACTGTCTTGATACGGTTTGCCACTGTCTCGCAGAACTCCAATTCTTCCAAGCGCTTGCGCCCCGTAGCAAACCGGCCCATGGGTATCGGCAGCCGCCGCTACCGTAGCAATCTTGACGATGCCAGGGCTCAACCTTATGAATGCGAGGCTGATTTGGGAATTGTTTCTCACATGAAATCGGGACTGAGACCGGGAGCCGGGGTTTCACTATCGGCCACGGTCAATGAGGAGTTTCAGGAGGCACAGGAGATGCGAATGAGTCGTTTCGTGCTATGTTTCACGCTGCTGCTCGCGACCGCCGGAAATCTGTTTGCCCAGGCCGGCGCCACCGGGACAATCCTGGGAACGGTTACCGACATTTCCGGCGCTGTCATCCCCAAGGCTACGGTGACGATTACCAACGTCGGCACCGGGGTGAGGTCCACGGTCACCACCACCTCGGTCGGGGATTTCACCGTGCTCAGCCTCATTCCCGGCCAGTACAAAGTCACTGCCGACGCCCCCGGCTTCGCCAGCGAAGAGGTCACGGGCGTCACACTGGCTGTCAACCAACAGGCCCGCGTCAACCTCACCCTCAAAACCGGCAGCACCACCACGACG
>JBARMS010000021.1:0-24669 GCA_049802575.1 Acidobacteriaceae bacterium
GCCCATGACGGCTATATCGGGAGGGCCGACACAGGTGAGCTGGTCGGTGACCCGGGACTGCATCATCTCGCCGACGATGACGGTGGGCGAGCCGAGAATGAAAGGACCGCCGACGTGAGGCACGACGCCGGTGACCATGGGGCAGACGTGCATGTCGGTGACGCGGGATGCCGGCAAAAATCCGATGAGCACGGTAGGGAAGCCGAGGATGACGATTCCCCCGTGCGCGGTCTGGCTGGTGATGGTGCAGGCAGGCATGCCCATGGCGGCGGTTTACGAACCCCCTTTGGGTTTGGAGTAGGGGTCGTCGCCGGGCCACTTAGGCGCTGTGGGAGCGGTGGGGCTGTCGGGTGATCCGGGCGTTTGGGGCTGGGCAGGATTGGCCGGCGTGGGGGCGCCGCCGCTGTTGATCATGACCATCGTTCCCATGATGGCGATGCCGGCTTCGGTGATGCTGATGAAGCCGCCGGGGCCAACGATGCTGACGCCGGTGGAACCGCCGGTGATGTTGACGGCCATGCCGCCCATCAGATTGATGACCTGGCCGGCGGTCACGTTGTGGTTCTGGCCGGCTTCGATCTGGTTGTTCTGGCCGGAGGCGAGGGAGTAGTTCTGCCCCGCCTGGAGGCTGAGGTTCTGGCCCACCTGGGTTCCGGCGTTTTGCCCGATGGTTTCTTTCAAATTCCCCGAGAGTGTGTGGCTGCGGTCGCCGCCGACTTGGACGACGTGGTTGCCCTTGACGTTGAGGTGGGAGTCGCTGTCGATTTCCTCGAGTTGCTTGCCTTTGACGAGGCGATGGGAGTCGCCGTCGACCTCTTCGAACTGGCCGGCTTTGATGGTGGTGTGCTGCTCATTGCCGACGATGGTGTGCCAGTCGTTCTCGACGTGGAGGTCGTAGTCGCGCTCGGCGTTCATGAAGATTTGTTCTTTGCCCTGGAGATCTTCGAAGCGAAGCTCGTTGGCGTTGGCATCGCCGCCGTTCTTCGAGCTGCGGGTGAGCACGCCGGAAAGCGTGTACTGGCCCGCAGGATCGTATTTCGGCATGCTCGCGCCGTTGTACACGGAGCCAACGACGATGGGCTGGTCGGGATCGCCTTCCATGAAATCGATGAGGACTTCGTCGCCGACGCGCGGCCAGAAGTAGGTGCCCCATCCTTTGCCGGCCCAGGACTGAGCGACGCGGAGCAGCGTATTGTCCGGAGTGTTCTCTTTGCGATTGCGGTCCCACCAGAACTGGACGCAGACGCGGCCGTACTTGTCCATGTAGGAATCTTCGTTGGAAGGCGTGACTACCTGGCCGGTGTGCATGCCGTTGACGACAGGCTTCTCTGTGGTGATAGGCGGGCGCCAAACGATGGAGGCGGGCGTCGCGGTGAAAGTGTTGGTGTAGGGTTTTGCGGCGGTTTGCGCCGTGCGGGTGCGATAGGGGGGCAACTGAAGGACGTCGAGCTCAACGGAGTTGATGAGGTATTTCACATTCAGAGCGGACTGCGGGTGTTTGCTGAGCGTGAAGGTATAGCCCGGGATCATGGAGACGGCGTTCGAGGCGCCTTCGACGACGACGGTGGCGGCGTCGCCGGAATCGCGGCGCACATCCATGAAGAGCTTGTTGAGGTCGCCGATTTTCGAGTCGGATTTGGGCAACTTAAGGTACGCGGCGGCGCTGTCTGCGTAGTCGTAATGGATGTTGCCGTTGGTGCCGAGCGGACCCCTGGTCGCGGCGTCGCCGCTGCCGTCCAGAGCCTTGTTACGGATGAAGCTGTGATCCCAGATGGAGTATTTGCCGGTGACGAGCGAGGATTTGGAAGCGAATTCCTGGACGACGAAGTCGTAGAAGCCGGCGCGATCATCGGGCTCCGGCGAGTAGCGGAAGGCGTTTTGGATGGGGCAGTCGCTTAGCTTGCTGGAGGTGTCCTGCAGGGTGAGGGTGTGGTCGCTCTGGGTGTGCTTGAAGTAGTAGAAGATGCCATGCTGCTCCATGAGGCGCGAGACGAAATTGAAATCGGTCTCGCGGTACTGGGTGCAGTACTCCATGGGTGTGTAGGTGACGGAGGTCTCGATGGCGGGGCTGATGCTGTAGGGGCCGAGGACGGCCTTGATGACGTCGGTGACCGTCTGATTCTGGAAGACGCGGGTATTGGTATTGAGGGTGAGGGCCCAGAGAGCGGGAACGATCCAGGCCCTGTAATTATTGAATTCGTTGTCGCCGCCGCCGCACAATTCGAAGGCGGCGACGATGCCGTGGATGTAACGCTGGGTTCCCGAATCCGTCGCCTGGATGCCGATGGCGACGGCCTTGCCAACGATCTGTTTCGGGTCGATGGTTGTGTCGACTGCGGCGACCAGATCAACGCGAAAGCGGAAAAGCTGCGAGACGCCTTCGCTTCCGGAGAGATGCTCGGGCAGAAGGACATTGTCTCCCAGCGGGCTGGTGAAGGTGAGGGTTCGTGCGTCCTGTAAAACGGCCATAGCGTTCGAACTTTCTATGCGGGAACTGCTTCCGCCGGCGCGGGGCTGGCGACCTCCTGCGAAGTTGGCCAGGCATAGGTGAAGTGGCCTTCCGGTGAAACGGAAATCTGTACGCGTTCAGCGGGGGCTTCTTCGGCCATGCGCGAGAGCAACTGACGCGAGATCTCCGGGAGCATGGTGTTGGAGAGGATGTTGTCGACGTTGCGCGCGCCGCTTTCAACCTCGGTGCAACGCTTGGCGATTTCGTCGAGGACGGACTCGTCCCAGGCGAGGGTGATTTTGTGGTTCTCGTGGAGCCGGCGCTGAATCTTGCCGATTTTGAGCAGGATGATCTTGCGCAGGGCCTCATCCCGGACAGGGAAGTAGGGAACAATCATCATGCGGCCGAGGAAGGCGGGCTTGAAGATCTTGTTCAACTCGGGCTTGATGGCGAGAGCGAGACCTTCGCTGTCCGGCATGGTCTCCTTGTCGGCGGTGAGCTTCATCAGCGTGTCGGTGGCCGCGTTGCTGGTGAGGATGATGATGCAGTTTTTGAAGTCGATGGAGCGGCCCTCGCCGTCTTCGAGGTTGCCCTTGTCGAAGACCTGGTAGAAGAGCTCAAGCACGTCGGGGTGCGCCTTCTCGATTTCGTCGAGCAGGACGACGGAATAGGGACGACGGCGCACAGCTTCGGTGAGGACTCCCCCCTCGCCATATCCGACGTATCCCGGAGGCGAGCCCTTGAGCGTGGAAACGGTGTGCGCTTCCTGGAACTCCGACATATTGATCGTGATGAGATTGCGTTCGCCGCCGTAGAGGAGATCAGAGAGCGCGAGCGCGGTTTCAGTTTTCCCGACGCCGCTGGGTCCGACGAGCATGAAGACGCCAACCGGCTTGCCGGGATCGTCGAGGCGAGCGCGGGAGGTGATGATGCGCTGCGCGATGACGGCGAGAGCGTGGTCCTGGCCGATAACGCGGCGGCGGAGCTGGTTGTCGAGATCGAGGACGGAAGCGATCTCGTCTTTGACCATCTTGCCGAGGGGAATGCCGGTCCAGGCGGAGATGACTTCGCCGACGATGCGCTCGTCGACGCAGACCTGGAGGAGCGGGTTCTCGCCCTGGACTGCGGCGAGCTCGGTTTCGAGGGCCTGGAGGGCGGCGAGGGAAGGTTTTTCGGCGGCCTTGCTGTCGCCGGGTGATTCGACGGTTTCGGCGCCGGCTTCGAGCGCGGTGCGCATGGCGCGAATCTGGCGAACGAGGGCGACTTCCTTTTCCCACTGATCCTTCAACTGGGTGACGGAGGCCTGGGTGGCGGCGAGTTGGTCTTCGATGGCTGCGAGGCGCTCGGCGTGATCCGCGCCGACGGTGGATTCGCGCTCGAGGATTTGCTTCTGCACCGTGAGATCGTCGATGCGGCGCGTGGCGTCTTCGAGCGCAGGCGGCGTGGTGTTCTGGCCCAGGGCCAGGCGCGCGCAGGCAGTGTCGAGGACGCTCACCGCCTTGTCGGGTAGCTGGCGTCCGGCGAGATAGCGGTGCGAGAGGCGCACGGTGGCGGTGACGGCCTCGTCCATGATGCGGAGCTGGTGGTGTTTTTCGAGGGAGGCGACCATGCCGCGCAGCATGGTGTCGCACTGCGTCTCGCTGGGCTCTTCGACTTTGACGACCTGGAAGCGGCGAGCGAGGGCGGCATCTTTCTCGAAATACTTCTTGTACTCGGACCAGGTGGTGGCGGCGATGGTGCGCAGCTCGCCGCGGGCGAGCGCGGGCTTCAGGAGATTGGCCGCATCGTTTTGGCCGGCCTGTCCGCCTGCGCCGATCATGGTATGCGCTTCGTCGATGAAGAGGACGATGGGATGCGGCGAAGATTTGACTTCGCTGATGAGACCCTTGAGGCGATTCTCAAACTCGCCCTTGACACCGGCGCCGGCCTGGAGGAGCGCGAGGTCGAGCGAGTGGAGCTGCACGGGACGCAGGGCGGGGGGTACATCGCCGGCAGCGAGGCGGAGAGAGAATCCTTCGACGACGGCGGTTTTGCCGACGCCGGCTTCGCCGGTGAGGATGGGGTTGTTCTGGCGGCGGCGCATGAGAATGTCGATGACCTGACGAATCTCCTGATCGCGGCCGAGGACGGGATCGATCTTGCCGGCTTTGGCACTCGCAGTGAGGTTGACGGTGTACTGCTCGAGGTGCGGAGTCTTGCCGGAGCCCGCGGGACGGGGGGATTCGGCTCCGGCGGCTGACGGCTCGGCGTGCCCGGCGGCGATGGATTCCTCGCGCGACTTGGCGGTGACGGTGAAGAAATCCTTGCGCAGCGCTTCGACGGGGATGAGCTGCAGTTCTTTGCTGACTTCGCGGATGAAGCGCGCGAGCTCATCGTTTTCGAGCAGGGCGAGGAGAGTGAAGCCGGTGCGGACGCGGGCCTCGTCGTATTCGAGGGTGGCGACGTTCCACGCTTCGGTCAGCATTTTGACGAGGAGCGGGCTGAAGGCGGGGCTGCGCGCATTGCCGGTCTTGAGGCGGTCGAGGCTGCGCTGCAGCTCGGCGGTGAGGCGCGAGCGATCCACGCCGTATTGACGAAGGATTTGCGCGACATCGTTGTCGGAGCTGTCGATGACCTTCATCAGGTAATGTTCGATCTCGATGTCATAATGCGTGCGCGAGACGCACAGGCCGGCGGCCGCTTCGAGAGCGCTGCGGGTTGCGTCGTTCAGCTTGCCGATGAGGGACTTGAGATTCAGGCTCATGATGCAGCTCCAATAGGTGTTCTTCAGGAAACCCGGTACGTTGCTTCATCCGGATCGCGTTGCAGGGGACGGTTGCGGACCCAGCTTACCAGTCCGAGGCGCGAGGCTTGCGACCCCTCGGCGCCGAGTTCGCTGGGCGGAGTGCTGCTGCGTTCGAGCACGAGGCGGATGACGAAATCGAATTCGCGGTTGGCGTAGAAGCGGAGCCAGGCGCAGAGCTCGCGGCTGGCCGAGGCGCCGGGGAGAAAATCGCGATAGCGATCGAAAGGCATGGGACCGAGACGCAGCGTGACAGTGCCGTGCTGATCCCAGAATTCGTCGCCTACGACGGTGCCCATGCCGAGGCTCTCAGAGAAGACGCCGCGGTCGAGCAGGCACGTGAGATTGCCAGGTGGGAGGCGATTCCAGGTTCCGGTGAATTGCTCGACGGCGACGGGGACTTCGAAGTAGTCCTCGATCAGTTGCTTCAGTCCCTGGGCGGTGGGGCGGCGCTGGGAGAGGAGGCTCGCATAGTACAGGCAGGCCTCGTCCTCTATGTTCATGCGATGGGTGAGGCCTTTGGTGCCGAGGCCGATGAGGTCGAGGAGCTTGCGGCTGATGAGGTCCTCGCTCGACCCGGTGCGCTCGTAGGCGATGTAGAAGCGGTACTTCTGCCAGGCGCGATAGAAGAGCGAGATGATGCGGTGGTTGAAGATGTCGAAGAATTCCGCAGGGCCGCGGTCTTTGGCTTTGGCGCGCTCGAGCAGGAACTCGACGTAGGGATCGGGAAGCGCGCCAGTGGCAGCGCAAAGGCCCATGAAGTTGACCTGAAGGACGGGCTGGCCATCGTCGCGCTCGGCAAGCCCGCCGACTTCGCTGGCGGGGAAGGCCAGGGTGGGTATCGAGGAGAAGCGGACGACTTCAGAAGAGGGAGTGACGAAGAGACCGACGGGGTTGCGCTCGGGGTAGAGGCGTTCGAGGAGCCGCACGGCCTGGAAGAAGCGGACGGAGTACGGCTCCTGCTCGAGGAGAGCGCGGATCGGCTCGAACTTCAGATGAGTGGCTGGTAGCCCGCCTTGGGTGACCATTCGCCGAGCATCTCCTTTCGCAGATTGGTGCGCGCCACGAGCTGACAGAAGCTGTTGATGGAGGTATAGCAGCCGAGGAAGCGGTCGAGGACGTTGGAGAACAGATACGCGCCGCCGCCGACAAACTGGCGCTCGTCAAGGTCGATTTCGACGCGCATACCGCGCGCGGGCAAGGTGCCCCAGGGGGATTCCATGATGGCGAAATGCGGGTTCGACTTGAGCCCGATGATGCCGCCAATCTGGTTTTCGAGCCAGGAGGAATCGGTGAAGTTGTGCAGGCGGAGGATCTCCTGGAGAGAGCTAACGCCTTCTTCGGTGAGAGAGAGGTAATTGAGCGAAAGCTGAGAGACAAGGCGCCAGAGCTGGCCGCGCGCGTCGGGTGGATGGAAGGTGGGCGACGGACGGCGAAGCGCTGTGACCTGGCGGATGGCGGGGAATTCCTCGAAGACGAAGTCGCCGTCCTCAAGGCCGAAGGGCAGGCGCGAGGGCAGATCGAAATTGGAGCAGGAGCAGCGGACGGTGAGGACCTCGGCATTCGGCGAGGTGAGAACGCCGTCTACATCGACCAGCGAGATCTGCAGGGTGGAAGGCTCGCGTTCGCCGAGGGCGCTCATGCGGCGGATCGCGTGCCAGTAGGCGCGTCCACCCTCCTGACGCGTCTGGAAGCGATAGGAGTAGAGCGGCTCAATGGGCATGCTCTCGCGGCGCGCCGTGTTGGAGGCCATGACTTCGTCGATGGAAAAGACCTCGGTTGTTTCCTGATGGCGCACGTCGGGAATGACGCGGTATTCGTGCTGTGTGTGGCTGACAAGGATCGGCTCGGCGACTTGCGACCATAGATTGATGACGGGCGTGCAGCCGAGGCGCAGGGTGCGCGGAGAGACGCCGGTTTCGAGGTCCTGACTGCGCTCGGGGCGATCGAAGCGCGAGAAGCAGAGGAGGATTTCTGCCTGGTCGGTGCAGCCGGCATCGACGATGGCGGCGAGGCCGCATAGCTCGAAAAAGAGGAATTTCTCCGAAAAGGTGAAGTATTCCTGGAGAAGACGGTAGCCGTCGAAGGCCCGCTTCGGATACGGCAGGAGGGCTTCGTCGTCTTTGAAGCCCATGGGGCGGAGGCGAGCGGGGCTGATGCGAATGGTTTTGCCGCCCTTCTGGGCGGGATTGCGAACGAGGACCGAAATGCAATTGTGGCAGAAGAGCTCGTAGAGGGTATGGACGACGGTGGAGTCGCCGGCGATATGGAGGGAAAGCGCGTGCATGCCGAGCTGGGTGAAATCGGCGTCGCGCCCGCACTTGAGGCGGATACGCACGACGCCGGCCGCGCCAGGGACGCGCACCGGGTCGGCGAGGCGCTCGGGCTGGCGCCATTCGCACTCGGCGACGGTGACGGGCCAAAGCTGGACGGGATAGGCGGTCTGGAAGCGGCACGGCTGACCATCGACGAGGCGTTTGGTGACGAGAGGCGTTCGCGCAGGCACGATAAGGCCAGCGGTCTGCTTGCCCTGCTCGGGATCAACCTGGCACTCAACGACGGTCATGGAGGGGATGGGACGCAGATAGTGCGGGGCCACAAGGCCGAGCAGAGCCGAGGTGATTTCAGGGAAGTCGTCGTCAACGCGGAGATGGACGCGAGCGGCCATGAAGGCAAAGCCTTCGAGGAGGCGCTCGACGTGGGGATCGTCGCAGCGGTCGGCCTCAAGGAGCAGCCGGCTGGCGACGCGCGGATACTTTCTCGCAAACTCGCCGCCGAGCTGACGGAGGTAGCCGAGTTCGCGTTCGTAGTATTCGAGCAGCTCTTCCCGCATGGCTTATTTCACCTTGTACTCGCCGCTGGCGAGCTCGAGGACAGTGTCGAAGGCGATCTCTTCGGGCGCGGGATCGAGGTTCATGGTGCCCTCGATGTGGAAACGGAGCCGGCGATCGGCTTTATCGGAGCCTTCGACGGTGACGCGCACGTCGCTGAGGCGGGGCTCGAAGTTGCGCAGGCAGGCCTCAATGGCGAGGCGGAGCTGGCGGTGATCGGCAGCGGAGGCGAGGCCAAGGGAGGTGATATCAGGCAAGCCGTAATTGACGACGGAGGCTTTCGCGGCGGGATAGGAGGCCAGCTCAGGCATGGGCGGCTGGCGCGTGTTCATGAGCCACTCGAGATCGCGCTTGAGAGCGTCGCGGAAGAAGCGCACCGACTGGGAGCGGGTGGTGGGCCATTCTTCAATCGCGGAGAGGCGATCGAGGATGGACTGTGTAACCAGCGGTTCTGTCGAGGCAGGCGACACGAGGCCGAGGCTCCTTTACGTCAGTGCGAAACATTCATCGCCGCGAGCGGATCGATGCGGCAGAGTCGGGAGAACAGCGCTTCCCGCAACGCGGTGTTGTCGCCGGCGGATGCGAGGCACTTGAGCAGGAGGGACAAGGGCGGCGCAAGCATCTCATTGTCTTCCCATTCCTCCAGGCGGCGTTCTTCAATTTCCTTCACCAGCTCTTCAAGGACGGGCTGGGCGACTTTGCCCTGGCCGGAGCCGACGCAGAGCTGGGCGATCTGCAGGCGGCGCTGGAAGCGAGCGCGGCCACTGGGCTGCTGTGCAGCATCGCGCATGAGGAGCTGAATGGCCTGAGGGAACTGGCCGCGGCGGATGAAATCGCGGGCGATCTCAAGGACGTCGGGTGGAGCGGCTTCGGCCGCCTCGGCTGATACGGAGGGCACAAGGTAGGCCGATTCCGGTTCGGGCTGCGCCTGCTGGACGACAGGCTCGGGCGGTTTGGGAATGACGTATTCCTCGAGCCACCTCTGCGTTTCCTGATTAGCGGCGGGCGTGTCGTCGTTCAGGGTCCAGGTGATAATTTCGGGAATGTCTTTGATCAGCGCCTGAAGGGTAGCGATGACGGAAGCTGCGACGGCCGACTGCCCCCCTTCGGAAGCGGCCTTCCAGACGTAGCGATGGACGTCGAGCCAGGCGCGGCCGCAGGGCTCGCCGGCAGCGGCGATGGCGGTGCGCAGCAACTCTTCCCAGTTGCTTTCGGTGGAGAGGCGCTTGAGGAGCTGACGGGTTTCAGTCGGCGGAGAAACGAGAAAATCGTAGGAGGCCCAACTGCCCTGTTCGCGCATCTCGCCGAAGCGGATAGAAGTCTGGAGAAGATAGGCGGCGGGGTTGGCGGGGCGATCTTTGACCAGGAACTGGGCAATGGCCTGCACGCGGCGAACGGCATCGTCCCAGTCGACGGGCTCGGCGGTAAGGGTCGCCTTCGCTTTGGGCCGCCCGGCCGCGGGGGCGGGCGCGGCTTCTTCGGAGACGGCACCGCCTGAGGATTCCTCCTGAGGCTCGTCCTGAGCGGCGTCTTCGGCGACCGGATCCGGTTCGAGTTTGCGCTTCTCGTTGAGGAGGGAGTTGACGACCTGGCCGACTTCTTCGAGGGAAGTACGCAGCTTGCCGAAGGCGGGGGTTTCGTCGCGATATCTCTCTTCGCAAAAAACCTGGAGTTCGTCGAGGGTTTCCTGTGAGGAGCGGCAGGAATCGGCCATTTGGACGTACCAGCTTTTCGGCGTGGAGGCGAAGGATTTGTCGAAGTCCTCAGCGGTGACTTTGCCCTCGGCCAGGGCCTCTTTGCGCTGCGCGGCTTTGGCCTCGCTCGCTTCGGCATCGGCCTCATAGCCGACGGCACGCGATTCCTTGTACTGGTAGGAGTTGAGGCCGTCGCGGGTGATGGCGGCTTCACGCAGCAGGGAGGCGAGGCGGTTGGAACACCACTCGATGGGCGCGGCACGCATGCCGACGTCGCCCTCGTCGATTTCGGGAAAGAGAATATCCCAGAACTGCGATTGCAGGTCGAGGAGCAATTTCAGGCAGGGCTGGGCGAGGCCGATGCCTTCCTTCCTGACGAGCGCTTCGGTGAGCCAGGCGGCGAGCTGGAGGTCCTTGCTCTTTGTGGCGAGAGCGTCACCGGCCAACTTGATGACCAGGTTGTGGTCTGCCTTCTTGGGAGTGGAGAGCGTGCCGAGGATGGACTCTTCGCCCTCAGTACGGGCTTCCTTGATCTGATCGTAGACGCGCTCGTAGCGAAGGCTGACACCCGAGGGATTGTCTCCCGGGATGGGGTTCAGGAGGTCGTCACGAAGTGGCACTTGGAGCCGCCTCCCCGGCGTGCTGGAAGCTCAGGCTCCTCATCTGAAGGAAAGGTTCTTCCTCGTCGCCAAAGCGAAGCAGCTTCTGTCCGGCCGGGACTTCTCCGTATTTTGCATCGTCGAGCCATTCGGTGACGCGGCCCAGCCGCACGGCATCGTCGGCGCTCTTCCAGGAAAGAGGCGCGAGGACAGGGAGCAGAACCTCGCCCAGGTCCTGGAGCCGGAAGTCGGGCGTGGCGTGCAGAATGGCGGGGAGCCAGAGAAGATCGCGCAAGCGCTTCGGGGGCTCAGTTTCGACGGATTCGATGTGGACGAGAGGAACCCAGGTATAGCTGCCGGCAATGAAGACCTCGAGATGAGAGCCGATGCGCGGGTCGGCGTCGGCGATGGCGTCGAAGGCTGTGCCGTTGAGGTCGCCGGAGGGGGATGAATGGGCTGAGGCGAGAGGCAACTCATCGCGTGCGAACATTTCCTGGCGGGTTCTCTCAGCGTGAAGGGCAGAGCGATAGAGCATGGCTCCGGCAGCGGCTTCTTTGCTGGAGTCAGAGAGGATGTCAAGTTGTTTGGCGGCGCGGTCGTACTCGCCGGCGAAGCACAGAAGCTCGAACAGAAAAGTACGGCGCTTAGTGTCGAGCGGCTGCTTTTTCAGCTCAACACCAAGCGCATCGATGGCCGGCTGCAGTTGACCAGCCCGGTAGAGAGAGAGCGCGTCCATGCGCGGGCCGCCTTAGGACAGCTTGTTCTGTTTCGTGTTGAAGGTCACCGGCCCGGTGCTTGCGACGTTGCCCTTCTCGTCCTGTGCGGAGTAATCGATCTTGATCTCGTCATAGCTAAACGAGAGACTCACCGCCGGCACTTCACCGGCTGCCGACATCTGGAGGCTGGTGACAAAAATCTCCTTGAAATCGATCTTGAGATACGGCTTTCCGTCCGTACCCGCCTTGACGGCGGTAAACGTCCCGGTGGGAATATGCGAGCCGGCGCAGACGGACTTGAAAAACTTGGGCGTGGACTTGTCGAAGTTGAGCATCATCGAGATATCGGAGAGATCGGCCTTGCCAGCACCTGACCCGCCGGTGCCGGACACGGACGAAACGTTGCTGGCGCCCCAACTCCAGCTCATGATCTGGATTTCGTTCTTGTGTTTTTCATCCTGGGATTCTCCCTGGATGCCGTCGAGTTTGAGAAAATAATCAACCGCCATTCAAAATCTCCTTTCAACCGGCAGAGGCTCAGCGTGCCTCTGCCGTTGTGGTTGGTCGCGCCTGCACAAAGGTCGTGCTGCTATTTCCGTGCCGATGCAGGCAGATCGGCCACCAGACGCAGCGAAACGGAGAGCTCGTCCAGCTGGAAATGCGGTTTCAGGAAGGCAACTGCGCGGTATGCGCCCGGCTTTCCGGGGACTTCGGAGACCTGAATGGACGCTTCGCGCAGCGGAAGCTTCGCCTTGGCAGCCTGCGACGCGTTGTCGTCGAGGCAGACGTAGTTCATGATCCACTGGTTGAGGAACTTCTCGGTATCCTGGCGCGTCATGAAGCTGCCGATCTTGTCGCGCATCATCGCCTTGAGGTAATGGGCGAAGCGCGACATCGCGAGAATATAGGGCAGCTGTGCGGAGAGCCGCGCATTCGCATTGGCCGCGTCCTTGTCGTAAAGCTTCGGCTTGTTCGCGGTCTGCACGCTGAAGAAGGCGGCGTAGTCGGTTCCTTTGCAGTGAACCAGAGGAACCAGGCCCTGATCGGCCAGTTCCTTTTCGCGCCGGTCGGTAACCGCCACTTCGGTCGGGCATTTCAGCGCTATGTCGCCTTCGTCGGTGCGGAAGGTGTGCGCGGGAAGGCCCTCGACGAGGCCACCGCCCTCGACCCCGCGAATGGAGGCGCACCAGCCGTGGCGGGCGAAGGAGTTGGTGAGGCGGGCGGCCAGCCCATAGGCCGCATTGCCCCAGAGGTACTTGGAGTGCTCGGTGCCGTCGACGGCTTCCTCGTAGTCGAACGCATCGAGCGCTTTGGTGTCCTTGCCGTAAGGCAGGCGCATGAGAATGTGCGGGAGAGTCAGCGCGACATAGCGCGAATCGTCCGACTGGCGGAAGCTCTTCCACTTGGCGTACTCGGTGGAATCGAAGATCTTGCCGATATCGCGGGGCGCGCCGAGCTGCGTGTAGCTGCTCAGGTTGAGCAGGTCAGGACCGGCGGCGGAAAGGAAGGGCGCGTGGGCCGCGGAGGCGACCTGCGAGACGCGCTCGAGCAGCTCGATGTCTTCGGGGCCGCGGCCGAATTCGTAATCGCCGACGAGCGCGGCGAAGGGAGCTCCGCCGAAGACGCCGAATTCCTCTTCGTAGACTTTCTTGAAGAGGGCGCTCTGGTCGAATTCGGACGCGCGCTGCAGATCCTTGAGCAGGTCCCGCTTGGAGACATTGAGAACCTTGATCTTGAGCATGTCGCTGGTTTCCGACTGGTCAAGGAGGTACTTGATGCCGCGCCAGGTGGCTTCCAGCTTCTGCAGGGCGGGATAGTGCATGATCTCGTTCATCTGCAGGGAGATCAGGCGGTCGATCTGGGCGACGCGCGCCTGGATGGTGGCTTCCGCGTCGCGCGTAAGGGTCATGTGGCCCGCGAGAACCTGGGACACGAACTCCTTGACCATGTCGCGGCCGCGCTCGAGAGTGGCAGCATCGCGATCGAATCGTCCCTGCGAGACGATCTGTTCCAGCAGGCTCTGCTCAGAGGCCTGCTCCGCGGTTTCCGTAGCGACGGCTGTCGCTGTAGCTTTCTCCGGACTCATTCACCACCCCCGGTTTTTCCAAGTTCACCACGAAGCTTTTCGCGGGTTTCGGTATTGGACACGGCCTCAAAGAGGGCTTCGTCCAGCTTGTCGTTTCCCTGCAGACTGCCGCGCAAGTCCGAGAGGCGGGTGCGCAGGTCGAGCAGTTCCTTCAGCGGACCGACCTGTTTGGCGATGTTGTCGGGCGAGAAGTCGTCCATGCTCTCGAAGTGGAGATTGACGCCCAGTTGTCCCGCGTTGGGATCGTCGCTCAGTTTGTTGGCGACGGAAAAGGCGAGATGCGGCTGCATGCCCTTGAGCACGGTGTCGAAATTGTCGGGGTTGATTTCGACAAACTTGCGGTCTTTCAGGGCGGCCAGAGGCTTCTCCGGCTGGCCGGTAAGATCGCCGAGAACGCCCATGACAAAGGGCAGTTCCTTCAATTCGATGGCGTCGCCAATTTCCACGTCGTAGGTGATGTGGACGCGCGGCGATCGGACGCGGTCGAGCTTGTGCTGCGTGCTCTCTTTGGCCATATTTCCTCCATACTCGCGCGCGATGAAGGCGCGCCTGTGAATGACGAAGCGTCAGACGAGCTTACGACGGACGAAAGCGGAAACTCCGAAAAGAATGCTGTGAACCGCAGAAAAAGAAAGAAAAGAAGCCGGTGGTGCACTCCTTGCTGGAAACAATCTTCAGCGCGCAGGACTGGTGCTGGGGCGAAGCGCCATATCAATCTTCAGGAGCGACCTGATTATTGCCCTGACAATTAACCCTGTCAAGCGGGGCTTTACAGGCGCAGAAAAAATTCCTTTACACGGCCCGACGAGCAGCGATTTTGCAGGTGTGGGGGCGAGTGGGGAAGTCACTATCGCTGGTGTATACTCAAGCCCCTGACGAGGGGATATTCATGCGACAACTGCAGCCGGTTGTTTGGTCGAAGGGGACCTTTCTGGCTCCGCAGCACCTGCAGGCTCAGGACCGGTTTTTCGAGGACAACCTCAGCTTCCTGTCATCGGCTCTGGCATTTCGCAACTGGGGATTTTCGTCCCTGCAAATCGACACGTCGGGGCTGAGCGAGGGGCAACTTGCGGTTACCCAGGCGGCAGGCGTTTTTCCCGACGGACTGATGGTGGACATTCCGGGCTCGGATGCGACGCCGGGATCGCGCAGCCTGGACGAGTGCTTCCAGCCGGGCATGGCGGCGTGCACGTTCTTCCTGGCGATTCCGCAGGAGCGGCCGGGAGGCTTCAACGTGGCGCTGCAGCGGGGAAGCGTGAGCACGCGATTTTTCAGCGAGCTGCAAATGCTGCGGGACGAGAACAGCTCCGGGGTGGAGAAGGCGGTTTCCCTGGCGCGCAAGAACCTGCAAATTCTGGCGGAGGGTGAGCACCTGGAAGGGTCGGTGCTGCTGCCGCTGGCGCGCATCGAGCGGACGGAAGCGGGCAGCTACCGGCACGATCCGGCGTGGATTCCGCCACTGCTGAACGTGAAGGGGAACGAACTGCTGACTGGGATTCTGCGTGGGCTGATCGAGACGCTGATTGCGCGGAGCAATCAACTGGCGGGCTCGCGGCGGCAGAGAAATCAGTCTCTGGCGGACTTCAGCGCCTCGGATATTGCGAATTTCTGGCTGCTGTACACGATCAATTCGCACATTCCGGTGGCGCGGCACATGTTGGAGGCGGACCGGCTGCACCCGGAGGCGCTGTTCCTGGAGATGCTCGCGCTGGCGGGATCACTGACGACGTTTTCCGCGAAGATTGAGCCGCGCGCGCTGCCGCGCTACGAGCATGAGCAGCTGGGGACGTGCTTCTCGGCGCTGGATGCGGCGATTACGGAGCTGCTGGAGACGGTGGTGCCCAGCAATTTTGTGGCGCTGCCGCTGAAGCCGCTGCGGGATTCGATCTACGCGACGGCGATCGACAAGGATTCGTACTTCGAGAACTCGCGGGCGTATCTGGCCATTTCGTCGGACCTGCGCGAGGCGGATCTGATCAGCCGCACGCCGGGACTGGTGAAGACCTGCTCGGCAACACACATCGAGCAGCTGATCCGGCAGGCACTGCCGGGACTGAAGCTGACGCATGTCCCGGTGCCCCCACGCGCGATTCCGGTGAAGCTGCGGTACCAGTACTTCAGCATCGATCGTAGCGGGCCGGTGTGGGAAGCCGTGACGCGGGCTCGCAATTTTGCGGCGTACGTACCGGGGGAGATTCCGAACCCGGATATGGAGCTGGTCTTCCTGTTCGCGAACGCGGAGTGAGCTGCCGCGTTATTTGTGGCGCAGCACGAAGACAAGCACGAGGACGATCACCAGCAGCAAAAACACGTTAACCAGCAGAATGAGCGGCAGGTACTTCTGCATGGCGCTCTGCGGCGGAGCCGCGGCTGCTGGGGCCGGCGGAGGCTGCGGCGGCGCCGCCTGAGGGAATGCGAAGGCTGGCGGAGCCAGATGCGGCGCTGCAGGCGCAGGCATCGGCGGCGCGGCAGGGAATGCCGGGCGAGCGAGAGACGGAGCAGCTGCGGGCGGCGCCGCTGGAGACGAAGGAAGCGCTGCGGAACGGAACGCCGATGCGGAAATCACGCGAGTGAATTCGCCCGGACCGCTGGAAGCCGGCGGAGGTGTGGCGGGCGGCATGGTGGGCGGAATGGCCGACGGTGACGCTGCCATGGGCGCAGTCTGAGACGGGAATGCGAGAGGCTGGGGAGCCGCGGCGGCGGGAAAAGGCCGCGCTGCAGGCGGCTGCGCTGCGGGCGTCGCGAGGGACTGCAGGAGCTGCGTGAATCCGCCGGCGGCAGAAGAAGTTGGCGGCGCTGGGGCGGGGGAGATGGGAGCAGGATTCACCGGTCTCGGCTCCGGCTCGTTCAATGCGCGAAACAGCTGCGTAAATCCGCCCCCGGTGCCGACGGGCTTTTCAGAACTGGGCGCGGAAGGCGCGAAGGAAAGGTCGCCGGCGGGGTTTTGCTGGTCGAGCAGCGAAGGAAAGGCTGTCTCCTGGGAAGGCGATGCGGGACCGGCGGAGGAAAACATGCGTGTGAAAGAGCCAGGCTCGCTGGAAGACGGCGGCTGCGGGGCAGGCGGAGCAGATTGCTGCGGCGGTAGGGCAGCAGGAGTGCCCGCGGACTGGAACGTGCGCGTGAAGGCTCCGGGCTCGCTTGAGGACATTGGTTGCGGCGCAGGCGGAGCGGCGGGCGCAGCGGGAGCGGGAGCAGGAGCAGGAGTTCGTGGTGCAGAGGAGTTGAAGAGGCGCGTGAACTCGCCGGGTTCGGCGGACTTTTGCGGAGCGGGAGCCGCAGTGGGAAGCGGAGAGGGGGACGAAGATGCCGGCACAGGCGAGGTTCCCGAAAGCGCGCTGAACATCTGCGTGAAGCTGCTGGGCGCTTCGGAGGACTGCGGCGTAAGCGGCTCAGGCGCAGCGGAAAGAGCGGGATCGGGCGCGGAGGATGCGGGTTTTTCGATGGAAACCTGGCGGAAGATGTTCGCGACTCCGGCGCTGGGCGAGCCCGGAGATTTGACGGTCTGAAGCATCCTCGTAAACTCGCCTGGGGCGGAGGAAGCGCGCACCACCGGAGGAGTTGCCGGGGCTGGCGGAGGCGCAGACGCAGAGGTGAGTGTGGCGGGAGTGGCCTGGGGAGCGGGCGGACCGAGGAGGGATCCCAGGAGGTCGTCGTCGGTCTTCTCCGCGACCGGCTGGCTCACTTTCCCGAAGGCGCCGGTGATGCTTTCCGGCTCGGAGGAACCGGACGCACTCTCCCCTGGCACGCCGGGTGCGTCGAAGGGAGTTTTGGACTCATTCATAAAGCCTGGACCCCTGAAAACCGCTTGCCTGTATGGAAGCCAAGGGTACATCGCCGATTGCTTGACAGTAAAGGGAGGGCAGCCTAGGATGCACACACGCTGGAACTGGTCTGATATATAGGATCATGACTTTGCTCAAGGGCAGGGCTCCGGCTGAGCTGCGGGATGCCCGCGTTGCCGCGCAAACTGAACGATCGGACCAGATCGGGCCGCAGCGTTATCAGCCCTCGGCAGGCGGGCGAGCGAGACTTGACCCTGGCCTCGAAGCGAGTTGCGTTTGCCCAGCTACCGATGGTTCCTAACCGTTAACGTAAGTCCGGGTCGCTATGAGATTTCTGTCGCGCGTGGTGTGGTCGGAGGGCATGTACCTCAGCCCGCATCATTTTCAGATGCAGAGCCGGTATTTTGAAGATTCGATCGCGTTTCTGGCGGCGAGCCTGTGGCACGAGCCGTGGGGGCTGCTGCATCTGGAACTCGACCAGAAGGCGATCCGGAATGGGTCGGCGGTGGTGCTGCATGCGTCGGGGATTTTTCCTGATGGGCTGACCTTCGAGACGCCGGAGTCGGATCCGCCCCCGACGGCGCGCAATCTGCTGGATGTTTTTCCGCCGACCGACCCGGCGTTGCTGCTCTATCTGACGGTGCCGAGCCGCCGGGACGATGGGTTCGACTGCGATCCCGCGGCCACGCCGAATGGACGGAGGTTCTCGCGCATGCAGCGGCTCCTGCGCGATGAGACGAACGGGGTCGACGAGCGGGAAATCGAGCTGGGGCAGAAAAACCTTCGCCTGGCTACGGAAGCGGAGCTGGACGGGTCGATGCTGCCGATTCCGATTGCGCGGGTGTTGCGCGACGGGCGGGGACATCTGGTGTACGACGAGGAGTTCATTCCGGCGTGCCTGCGCATCCATGCGAGCGAGCCCCTGATGCTGCTGCTCAAGCGGCTGATCGACGCGATTGGCGAGAAGAGCGCGACGGTGCAGCGCAGCGCGCGGAAGGCGGGACGGTTTGAAGCAGGAACCTCGGCGCTGGACGTGGCGAATTATTGGTTCCTGCACGCACTGCACAGCGCCCTTCCACCTCTGGAGCACCTGACCGCGACGCGGCATCCGCATCCGGAGGCGGTTTATGTGGAGCTGGCGCGGCTGGCAGGGGCGCTGTGCACGTTCTCGTTCGATTCGGATCCGCGCCAGATCCCGGCGTACGAGCACCGCAATCCGGGGCCGGCATTTCGCGCGCTGGACGCGCATATCCGGAAGCATCTGGAGATCGTGGTGCCGTCGAACACGGTGACGCTCGATTTTCATCCCGTGGAGCCGTACATTCAGGCGGCTGATGTAAAGGACGAGCGGTGCCTGCGGCGGGCGCGATGGATCTTCGGCATCCGCTCATCGCTGGGCGAAGCGGAGCTGATGCGCAAGGTGCCGCAACTGGTGAAGGTGTGCTCGGCGCGGTTTGTGCCGGAGCTGGTGAAGCGCGCCGTGCCGGGCATGACGCTGACCCATTTGCCAGTACCCCCGGCGGCGATTCGCGCGGAAGCCGATATGCAATACTTCGCGCTGGATACTACGGGCCCGTGCTGGGAACACATTCTGCAAACGCGCAGCGTGGGCGTTTATATTCCTGGAGACATTGCGCGGCCGGTTTTTGAGATGTCGGTCATTGTGGAGGCAGGGTGATGAGTGCTCCCAGGATGAACAGCCTGGCGCTGTGCTTTCAGGAAGTGCTGACGGCGATTGTGCGCATCCGGTTCCAGCGGCAGCAGGTGCAGGATGCGGAGAGCTTTCGCGGGCAGATGCGGCGGTCGCTGCAGTCGGCGATGCAGGAGGGGCGTGGGCTCGGCTACTCGAGCGAGACGGTGCAGATGGCCGTGTTCGCGGCAGTTGCATTTATGGATGAGAGCGTGCTCAACCTGCAGAGTCCGGCGTTCGCGGAGTGGGCGCGACGGCCGCTGCAGGAGGAGCTGTTTGGCGGACATCTGGCCGGAGAGACGTTCTTCCGGAATTTGAGCTTGCTGCTGGGGCAACAGGATTCGGCAGAAGTGGCGGATGCGCTCGAAGTGCATTGCCTGTGCCTGCAGATGGGATATCGCGGGCGCTATGCGCTGGGCGATACGGGCGAGCTGCATCAGCTGCTGCGGCAGGCGCTCGCGAAGATCCAGCGAGCGCGCGGAACGGCGCACCTGGGTCCGCTGGTCGCACCCGCAGAGGTGAAGCCGGCGCGTACACGAGATGCGTGGAGCCGCGCATTGCTGGTGACGACCTGCGTGCTCGCGGCGCTGACGCTGGTGGCGCTGGGCGGGTACGAAGTGCTGCTTGGTTCGGGCGTTTCCCAGGTGCAGAGCGCCAGGGTAAACGCGGAATAGGAGAGCTTGGTGCTGCCCATCATCATTTCTGCGCTTGTGTTTCTCTTCTCGATCGTGCTGGCCTGGCTGGTGGGACCGGCGCTGGGCATGGTGGAAACGCCGCTGCTCATCCTGCGCATCCTGCTGGTCGCCATCGGAGCGATCATCGCGGCAGTGATTCTCTTCTTCCATTTCAGGCAGAAGAGACGGGAAGCGGCGGCGATGAGCGCCACGGGCGGCGAGGATCTGGATACGCTGCTGCGCGCGGCGGAGAAACGGCTGGCGACGGCGCAGCGGGGCGGGCCGAAATCGCTGGACCGGCTGCCGCTGGTCTACATCCTGGGCGAAGGGAACTCGGCGAAGACGACGACGGTGCTGAAGTCGGGGCTCGATCCGGAGCTGATTGCGGGACAGATCTATCGGGATCAGGACGTGGTTGCGACGCCGGTGGCCAATGTTTGGTACACGCGGAGCTGCATCCTCGTGGAAGCCGGCGATGCCGTGCGCAAGAGCCCGGCCTTGTGGAGCAAGCTGATCCGGCGGACGCGGCCGCGCGTCATGCGCTCGGCGCTGGGGAAAGAAGCGCCGATTCGCGCGGCGGTGGTGTGCATAAGCTGCGAGCAGTTTCTGGGAGCGTCGGCATCGGAAGGCGCAGCGGGGGATGCGAGGGCCGGTAATCAGATGCTGCGTGAGCTGGCGCGGCAATTGGGGATGGATGTTCCGGTCTATGTGGTGCTGACGAAACTAGACCGCGTGCCGAATTTTGCGGAGTTCGTGCGCAACCTGAGCAGCGAAGAGGCGACAGAGCCTCTGGGCATGGCGCTGGCGCCGAGCAGCGGTTCGGCGGGGCTGTATGCCGAGAAGGCGATGCAGGCGGTGACGACGTCGCTCGATCAGGTGATCTTTTCGCTGAGCGAATTTCGCACGGAACTGCTGACGCGGGAGGCGGAAGCAAAGAACCTTGACCCGGTGTATGAGTTTCCGCGGGAACTGCGCAAGGTGCGCAACAACCTGGCAAATTGCCTGGTGGAGCTGGCGCGGCCGAGCCATCTGAATGCGAATCCCTGGCTGCGCGGGTTCTATTTCACGGGCGTGCGCGCGCAGATTGTGCAGCAGGCGGTGGCCATGGCGGCCCCGGCAGCGCGGGCGCAGCAGCTGGATGCGGGCGCGACCCGGATGTTCAGCGTGGAGCAGGCGCAGGCCGCGACCGCGACGGCGGCGCCGCAGGTGATGACGCAGAAGGTGGCGCAGTGGTGTTTCCTGCCGCGGCTGCTGTCGACGGTGATTTTGGAAGACAAGGCGCTGGCGGCCACGAGCAAGAGCGGGCGGACACATGTGTTTCGCCGCGTGGCGTTCGCCACGATCTCGCTGCTGCTGCTGGTGTGCCTGGCGTGGCTGACGGTTTCGTGGATGAACAATGGGGCGCTGGAGCGGAGAGTGGTCGCCGCGGCAAAGGCGCTGCCGGCGACGGCGACCCCTCCGGGCACCCTGGCTGCGGCGCAGGATCTCAACGCACTCGATCAACTGCGCGGAGCCATCGTGCAACTGGAGGGCTATGAGCAGAACGGCGCGCCGTGGAGCTACCGGTTCGGTCTGTATCACGGGGACGCGCTGCTGGTACCGGCGCGGGGCATCTATTTCGATCATTTTCGCCGGCTGCTGCTGACGAATACGCAGGCCAATCTGGTGTCGGCAATGAACGCTGTGCCCGCGACGCCGCAGCCGGGAGCGGATTACCTGGCGACCTACAATCCGCTGAAGGCGTACCTGATCACGACGAGTCATGCGGACAAGAGCACGGCGGATTTTCTGTCGCCGGTGCTCCTGCAGTACTGGGAGAACGGGCGCACGCCGGAAAGCGATGAGCAGGTGCAGCTGGCGCGGCGGCAGTTCGATTTCTATGCAGCGGAGCTGGCGCGGGGGAATCCATACAGCGTTGCGCCTGACACGGGCGCAGTGACGCACGCGCAGACGTATCTGGCGAATTTTGGCGGGTTCGAGCGCATTTATCAGCAGATGATCACGGCGGCGTCGAAGGCCGCGCACGCGGTGGATTTCAACCGCGATTATCCGGGATCGGCGGCGACGGTGGTGGATGGGCACATCGTTCCTGGCGCGTTCACGCACGATGGGTACGCGTTCATGCAGGATGCGATTCAGCATCCGGACCGTTATTTCAGCGGGGAAGCGTGGGTGCTGGGGAATCAGGCGCCGCCGTCGCTGGATCGGACGACGCTGGCGCAGCAACTGACGGCGCGCTACGTGCAGGATTTTAGCGGGGAGTGGCGCGCGTTTCTGCATGCGGCTCAGGTGGTGCACTACCGCAGCTTCGGCGATGCGGCGAGCAAGCTGCAAATGCTGTCGAATCCGAATTCGCCGCTGCTGGCGCTGGTTTACACGGTTTCGCACAACACGAACGTGGCCAACGGCAATATCGCGAAGGAATTCCAGCCCACCCAGGCGGTGGTGGCTCCGCAAAGCGCGGACAAGCTGGTGGGCACGGGCAATCAGGGATACATCACGGGGTTGCTTGGGCTGCAGGGCGCGCTGCAGCAAATGTCGCAGGATCCCGCGGCGGCGACGAATCCAGCGGCGGCAGCGCCGGTGATCACGGCGGCCACGCAGGCGAGCACGGCGGCAAGCCAGACGGCGCAGGCCTTCAATCTCGACCCGCAGGGTCATGTGGACCAGGTGACGCTGACGCTGTTGCAGGAGCCGATTACCAACGTGAACGAACTGCTGCGAGGGCGCGGGGCGCAGTCGGCGAATGCAGGCGGAGCAGGGCTGTGCTCAGCGTTTGGAGCGGTGATGGGAAAATTCCCCTTCGCGTCCACTTCGACCGTCGACGCGTCCACTGCGGAACTCGACGCACTGCTGAAGCCAGGCTCGGGTGCGCTCTGGCAGTTCTACGACACCACGCTCAAGCCTCTGGTGGTGCAGCAGGGCACGACGTATGTGGCCGCGCCGGGAGCACCCACGAAGGTGAGTTCTGAGTTTCTCCGCTTCTTCAATCAGGCGGCCGGGTTGTCGGCGCTCCTGTATCCGTCGACGCCGGGAGGCGGACTCACGTTCACGGCGCGCATCCTGCCTTCGCCGGGGATTTCGCGTGTGACCCTGCAGATCGACAGCCAGAATCTGGAAGGGTCCAGTGTGTCGCGGCCGTTCACGTGGTCGCCGCAAACGAGCCAGCAGGCGCAACTCAACATTACCTATGCGACGGGAACCTTGCCGATTCAGTTCACAGGACCATGGGCGCTGCTTCACCTGCTCAGCAAGGGTCGTCCGGGAGGCGGTCCGGGCCGGCTCGACTTTCCCGTCGAGGTGTCTGATCAGCCGATCGTCATCAGCGGAACGCCGCTGATCGTGCACCTCGAACTGTCGGGGTCAAATTTGAATCTGCTGTCACCGGGCGGCTGGAGCGGCATGCACTGCGTCGCGAACGTGGCTCACTGAGCCGAGGGGATATCTTCAGCGACCTGGATGAGCAGGCAGGTGACGTTGTCGACGGCGCCCTGCGCCTTGGCGGTGTCAATCAGAGCCTGGCAAGCCTGCTCCAGGGTCTCGCTTCCGAGGATGAGAGTCGCAATCGCTTCGGCGTCGGCATAGCGCGTGAGTCCGTCGGTGGTGAGAAGCAGGATGTCTCCCGGCTCGATGGCCGCAGTAAAGATGTCAGGCTCGACGGGATCCATCTGCCCGATCGCGCGAGTGATGAGGGATTTGAGCGGGGACGCGCCGGCTTCCTCCTCGTTCATGGCGCCGATGCGCACCTGTTCCGCCACGAAGGAATGATCCTGGGTCACCTGGACGCAGGAGCCGTTGCGCAAAAAATAGGCACGGCTGTCGCCTACGTTGGCAATGACGAGGCTGTGATCGTCCAGGCAGGCGGACACCAGTGTGGTTCCCATGCCTTCGAGACTTTCATTCTGCTGGGCGAGGGCGCGCACGCTCTGATTGGCATGAAGGACCGATCGGTAGAGCCGCTCCTCCGCGGAAGCCGCTGATCCGGCCTGCTGCGCAAAGAAGTTCAGCAACTCAGACACCGCGGTGCTGCTGGCCAATTCTCCCGCCGCCATGCCGCCCATCCCGTCGCACACCACAAAAATTTGTGTGGCCAGGTCGTAGCCGAAGCTGTCCTCGTTGTTGGTGCGCTGACAGCCCACGTCGCTGAGCCCGGCGACATCGAGTTTCAGCCCGGTCTGGCCTGGAATCATGCGCAATCCACTTGGTTGAAAACCATTCAGAAGAGCCGTCACGCTTCTGCGCGGGGTCACTGCCGATGCCGGCCGCGCCTCGGAATGAGAACGCGATAAGAGTGCCAGAAGCCCAGGCCGGCTGTAAAGCGCAGGCCGCACGCTATGGATTTGCCGAGTTTGTAACGCGCCGGCAAAGACGAGCACTATTTCATCGCGGTTGTTTGGGAAAATGGGGTACACTCTTTGCGCTCCCCAGTTGATCTTTCCTCCTCCGCGGAAAATTTGAAAGCCAGAGGCTGCTTATGGCGTTAGAAACAGGCCAGCGCGTCGGCGACTACGAGATCCTTAGCCTGCTCGGATCGGGCGGAATGGGCCGTGTTTACCGCGTCCGCAATATCATCTCAGACCGCACCGAGGCGATGAAGGTTTTACTGCCGGATTACGCATCCGAGCCGGAGCTGGCCGCGCGATTCATGGCGGAGATCCGCACACTGGCCGGCCTGGAACACCCGAATATCGCGCAATTGCGAACTGCGTTCCAGTTCGAAAACCAGATCGTCATGGTGATGGAGTTCGTGGAAGGGGCGACGCTCGAGAATCTTGCCCGGCAGGGGCCGGTTGCGCCCGATCAACTGCTGGAGTACGCCAGCCAGGTGCTGGGCGCGCTGAGCTACGCACACAGCCGCGGCGTCACGCATCGCGACATCAAGCCGGCCAACATTATGATCACGGCGCACGGTCTGGCAAAGCTGATGGATTTTGGCATCGCGAAATCGACGACCGATCTGCAACTAACGCGTCCGGGAACCACGATGGGGTCGGTGTACTACATGTCACCGGAACAGGTGCGCGGCGGGACGGTGGATGCGCGTTCGGATATCTACTCGTTCGGCATTACGCTGTACGAAATGCTGGCGGGGCGGAAACCGTTCCAGGCTGACACAGCATACAGCGTGCTCAACGCCCACTTGAATGAGGCGCCGGTGCCACCGCAGCAAATCAATCCTAATTTGCCCGCTGGCCTCAATGACATTGTGATGCGCGCCATCGCGAAGGCTCCCGCCGATCGGTTCCAGACGGCAGACGACTTTCGCAATGCGATTCGCGGGCTGCAGCAGCAGCGGGCGCAGGCTGCAGCGCCGACACAATCGCCACAAAGCGGCTTGGCGCCGGCGGCGCAGGCGGGGTTTGCGC
>JBARMS010000022.1:0-10654 GCA_049802575.1 Acidobacteriaceae bacterium
GCGAAGTATTGTTCGATCTTCTGCTGGAGAATCATCTCTGAGGCGAGTGTATCAACCGTTCGCGGCGAAACTGTATGCTGGCCTCGAAGCGCTCTCCACGATGTCGCGCATTCCGTCATCCCGCACCATCGCCGGCGAGCTCGCGCTCATCGAGGCGATGCGCAAACGCGCCGCTCGCGCAGGAGGGCGAGGCGGCGCGGTGCGCCTGGGCATCGGGGACGACTGCGCGGTTTTGCGTCCGAAGGCGGGCTGCGAAATCTGCGTGACCACGGATTTTTCCCTCGAAGGCGTGCATTTCCGGCGCGACCAGCATGCGGCGCAATCGGTGGGGCACCGGTGTCTTGCGCGGGGACTCAGCGATCTCGCCGCGATGGGCGCGGAGCCGATGGGAATTTTCCTGTCGCTGGCGCTGCCGGCGCGGACGCCGGCGCGATGGGTGGAAGGATTTCTCGATGGGCTGCTTGCGCTGGCCGCGCGGCATGGGGTTGCGCTGGCTGGGGGCGACACCGCGCAGTCACCCTCGCTCATCGCCGCCGACATCGTCGCCGTGGGCCAGCTTCCCGCGGGGTCCGCGCGTTTGCGCTCGGGCGCCCGGGCAGGCGACATTGTCTACGTCACGGGCGCGCCTGGAGGGTCGGCCGCCGAACTGCTGGCGTTGATGCGTTCGCCGGGAAGATTCCGCGGATTGAAGAGCGCTACGCCGGGCCATCCACAGCTTTATCCTGAACCGCGCGTGGCTGTGGGGCGACGGCTGCGCACGCTGGCGCACGCGATGATCGACATCAGCGACGGGCTGTCGACGGACCTGACGCATCTTTGCCGGGCGTCGAGGCTTGCGGCGGTGATCGAAGAAGAGGCGCTGCCGGTGCATCCGCTCGCATGCGCGGCGGAAAAGAGCGGGGTCGCGGAATCCGCGATCGATCTGGCGCTGCACGGCGGCGAAGATTACGAACTGCTTTTCACGGCTGCGCCTTCGGTTCGCATCCCGCGGCGGATTGCGGGCGTGCCGGTCCATGCGATTGGAACGATGGTCAAACCGGCTCGCCGCCACGCGCTCGTCACGCTGCGAGGTCCGGATGGGAAGGCCACTCCCCTGGAGCCAGCGGGGTGGGAGCACTTTCGGGCGAAGAAGTAAATTGCTCCGGCGCCGCGCGTTGCGCGAAGCCCGGCTTCAGTCCAGCGATTTGCCGTTCGCGTCGCGGGTGATCCACCACATGACTTCGCCGAAGATCTTCCACTTCGACGCGTTGCTGATGTCGAGCGGGGCGTATTTGTGGTTGGCTGAGACCAGCAGATCGGAATCCGCGACTCGCTGGAGGCGGGCGATCTTGAAACCAAGATCGCGATGGGAGACCACGATCAGCTTCTTATGCAGCCGCTCGCGCTCGGTTGCGGCGGTATCGACGAACACAATGGAATCCGGCGCGATGACGGGCATCATGGAGTCGCCATGGAAGTGCATGCCGATGACGCTCTCGGGATTCGGGCACCAGTCCAGCGGAGCCACGAGGACATCTTCCACCTCGGCCTCGGCGAGGGAGACGTTCTGGCGCGGAGCCACACGGTCGCCCCAGGCCATGACGTTGAGCACGGGAATGGCGACGGCGCTGGCCGTCAGCGGCTTCGACTGCCGGGCGGCCGCGATGACTTTGAAGTCTTCGAGGCGCGTGCGCAGCGACCACAGGACGCGGCGGAGGCTGGCATCGGGCATGCCGGCGATGTCCATGCCGGCGCGCTCCCAGAAGTAAACGCCCTCGGCAGGCTTGGCCAGGTTCCCCAGGGCGACGTAGGTTTGGGCGGTAGGCTCATGCTTGCCCTGGATCCATCGCGAGACGGTTGCGGGCGAGACGCCGAGCCGGTCGGCCAGGGCTGATTGGGTGATCTGCAGGTCCCGCAGCAGGCGTTTGATTCGTTCCGGCCACTCCTGCCCTGGTTGTTGTTGCACCGCCATCTGCTCTCCACTGCGTACAGGGCCCTTTCATTCTCGCAATTGCGCTAATGAAATCAATAATTTAGCCAGCGTTCCGGCTATCCTAACAGGAACTTCGACGCATCTAAAATTTCCAGAGCCGAGGGCTGCCTCATCGCTGGCCGGGGCGATGGCAAGCCCAGGACTACCCGGTATCGCAAGCTGGGGAATGGCGGGAATGGTCGGGTGAACGGATTGAGCGCCGGCTTCGAGCCTGACCCCGGGATCATCAGGATGGATGCGAAGCGACGCGAGCGGGACGAGGGCTTCGCATGGCGGAGAGAATTCTGATGTCCCTGGCACCAGCATACCTCTGTACTCCGGCACGAGACCAGAAGGACGGCCGGAAATTCATCTGCCTGGAAACTGAGCCGAGGTACTCGTTATGACGGGGGTTGAGGGCAGACGCAAAATCCTGATCGTGGACGACGAAGCGGAAGTTACCCATTCTCTTTCCGCGATTCTCGCCAACTATGAATACGACGTCCGAGTGGCGGGAACTGCCGAGAAGGCAGTGGAAACCATTGCGCAGTGGCAGCCCGACCTTGCCATTGTGGATGTGGTGTTGCCGCGGATGAGCGGCATCGATCTGGCCGTGGTGATCCGCGAAACGCACCCGCGATGCCAGATCGTGCTTTTCTCCGGAACGCAAACCACCCAGTCGCTCCTTGAAGAGGCAGCGACGAAGGGGCATCTGTTTGAGGTGCTGGCGAAGCCGGTTCATCCCATGTTCATGGTGGATTACGTCTCAAGCCGACTCGCCGGAAAACGACGGAAGACACCGGCGAACTGACCCGAGTCGGGACGACTCTTCGGTTCACCCGAAAGAATCGAAGCAACCGCGGATCGCTCGCTGCGCCGCGGGAGGATGGATCAGGAGTTCTGCGGGCAGATCCTGGAGTGGTAAGCGAGTATCATCGGAGGAGCAGGCAGACTGGACGGCCGCTGCCGGGGGCGACCCTGGTGGAGGAAAGTCCGGACTCCGCAGGGCAGTGTGCCGGATAACGTCCGGGACCTGAGCGTCAAGGCTCAGGGACGGCTAGTGCCACAGAGAAGATACCGCCTCGGTCCTTTCGGGGGCCGCGGTAAGGGTGAAAAGGTGCGGTAAGAGCGCACCGCTCCGGCGGTAACGGCGGAGGCAGGGTAAACCCCACACGGAGCAAGACCAAATAGGGAACGAGACCGGCAGCAATGCCGGCACGTGCCGGCCCGGCGCGTCAGCCTCGCAGGAGGCCCCCGAAGCGGTGCAAATCGCAGCGGGGTGAAAGTTTCGGGTAGGTCGCTACAGGCGTTCTGCTGCGGCAGGGCGCCGGAGCGCGCGCAGCAATGCGCCGCCGAGAGGAATGGCCGTCCTCGACAGAATCCGGCTTACAGGTCTGTCTGCAGAAACGCGTGGCCCCGGGGATCGGAGACGATGCCCGGGGCCTTCCTTTGCAGGTTGCGGGTTGCAGGTTGCAGGTTGCAGGTTGCAGGTTGCAGGTTGCAGGGATCTGCGGAATCCCACGTCTCGAGAACACCGCGCAGACATGGGGCAGCCTGGATGGATTGGGCACCCGAAGCCGGAAAAGCAACCGCAGATTCTTCGCTCGCCACCCCCGAACTGAAATGGGTTCGGGGCCCCGTTCGTTCAGAATGACAACTGTCGGTGTGTGGCGAACTCCAGGGAGGGGACACTAGCGCGTGGGCTGGAGCGCGACCTGGCAGAGGCGCTCGGACCATCCGTCGCGCATGAAGGCCGTCCCGCAGAAGCGATGCGTCTCGCGATAGCCGTGTGCCTCAGCATAGCCGATGACCTGGTAGTAGTCGCCGAGCGGCACGCGATGGAGGAGCGACAGGTCGGGCCGGACCCAGTCGTCGACGATGTTCGCGTTGTCATCGTTCCATTCCATGCCACCCACCACGATGACGTCAGGGTGCGTGGCAATGGCCGCGGGGGCCTGCTGCACATTGCGGACCTGGCGGCTCCAGAGCCAGTAAGCATGCGGCTGGTTGAAGTAGATCGCGTGGTGGAACCAGGCCTCGGGACCGATGCTGTAGTAGTAGAAGCCCGCGATGCGCCTGCCCGGCCCCTGGCTGTGGAGGAACCGCACCATCGCCTCTTCTCCGGCGTACGGCCTGTGCACATCGGCCCAGACGGCATGCGCCGTCCACCAGGCCTGATCGGCCGCGACCAGCACCAGCGCAGCGAGCGTGACGTGCCGCAGCCACTGAGTCCGTTTGACCAGGCTGCGGAATTTCGGCGTACGGATTGCGACGACTTCATCGGGGGCAGATCTGGATGAGGAGGATTTGGTTTCCGCGGGCCATGTGAGCCAGAGTGCGGCCACGAGCGCGGTCCAGAGCATGCCGGCATGGCGCGGCGACAGATACATCGAAGTAAAGACGAGCACCATGAGGGCCCAGGGCAACAGGCCGATCCAGCCCATCGGGCCTGTGGCGCGGAACCAAAAGGCCTGCGCGACGAGGAGCGCACAGGCCAGCAGCGCGAGCACGCGGAAGTTGGAAACCGGATAGCTCATGAGCGCCAGCAAACGAGCGATTTTGTGCCAGAGGGCCTGGCGCGGGGTCCAGTGCTCCTTAATGGGTGGAATGGGGGCCAGTTCGCCGGGGCGCACATCGTGGGTTGCGTCCTGGTCGGCGGCGAGCTCGGCTTTGGCCTGGCGGTCGCCGGCTTTCGCCCAGATGCGTTCGGTGGAGCGCTCCACATTGGTGCCGGCCTGGAAATTGACGTCGCTGGGGGGAATGGTCGTAGCCACGGCAAAAATCCAGAAGGCGCACAGCAGCAGGGCGGGAATGGCAATGTGCGCCGCGCGCGCTGCCTCGGCGCGTTTCCTGCGCCGCAGCAGGACCAGAGCCACCAGCGCGAATCCGCCGGACGCGACCAGCCCGTGCACGGAGACGTTGCCCATGAGGCCCAGCACGACGGCGAGACCGAACAGCCTGGAACGCGGCAGGGGTTCGGGTGCAGGAGTTTCGGCGATGGCGCGCAGGATGGCGGCAGCGCTGAATGCGAGGACGGCGAAGAGCACATAGCTGCGCGCGATGACGGCGTCCTGGTACGCCAGCCAAAATCCGAAGGGCAGCAAAATGCGCAGGAGGAGCGGAAAGGGCGACCAGCGCAGCTGCACCACCACGCCAGCCGCGGCAATGGCGCCTGAAACCCAGTGCATCGCGATGAAGCCGACATGCAGCCGCAGGAGAATCCAGAGCAGCGTGTGCCACAGGCCGGGCGAGCCTTCGTAGCGGATGCCGTGCCACATCATCTGCCACCAGCCGCTGTCGCGCGCGATCAGCCAGGCCTGCGACTCATCGGCCCATGGCTCGTGCCACGCGATGCCGATGGAGACGACCAGCGCGTAGCCGGCCAGCACCAGAGTCTCGAGCCACGTCCACGGGCGGGCCTGGCGCAAGGGGTTGCGGCGGTTCGCCGGCGGCTGCAGCAACACCGGGCCGGGCTGCTTGGCGGGAAGCCAGTCTGCGAGGCGAGTGGGGCCGGTCCCTGTCATAGGCAGCGGACTCCGCATGGCGTTGCAGAGCAGGTCTTCATCATGGCGCGTTGAGTGATGCCTGCGTCGATCTGCCAGGTTCCAACTTTCAGTGCGGCCGAGCAAAGGGCTTGCACGCGCAGGGAAACTCCGCCGGTGCGGCCGGTCACGATACCCACTTGAGCAAACGGATCACGCCCATCGGCGCGGCTTTTGAGTGCGCCGAGACGTTGGTCCGCTGCCCGATCTCTTCGCGCCGCGTCGCGTAGTAGCGATACGCCTGCGCCAGCATCTGCTCGTTGGTCAGGGTGGGCCGCCAGCCGAGGCGCTCGCGGATCTTCGATATGTCGAAGAGGAAATCCTCGGCGATCATGCGGTAGTGATACGGGCCCAGCGGCGAGAGGCCCCAGTGGTGCGCCAGGCGCATCGCGGCCAGCGTGGGCGCCTTCGGCAGCGAGCGCACCTTCGACCGGCTGCCGGCTTCGGCGATGACCGCCTCGTAGATCGCGCGCAATGGCATTACGTTGTCCGATCCCACGTGGAAGATGTCGCACACGCCGGGGCGCATGGCCGCCATGCATGCGCGCACCAGGTCTTCCGCATAGATGAACTGGTAGCGATTGCCTCCGCCGCCGACGACCCAGACGGTTTTGCCGTCGTGGATGAATTCGAAGAGGATGGCCAGCAGCCCCAGGCGTCCGCGATCGATGATGGTGGGGCAGCGCAGGATGACGATCTCCATGTCCTGGGCGAAGCGGCACAGCACATGTTCGGCGGCCAGCTTCGACTGGCCGTAAATCTCCGCCGGGGCCGGCAGCTCGTCTTCGCGGATGGCGTGGCCCGGATTCACTCCCCACAGGCAGTTGGTGGAGGTGAAGATCAGCTTCGGCACACCGTACGAACGGCAGGCCTCGGCAATCATGCGCGTGGCGTTGACGTTCGAGGTCCACAAATCGTCTTCGTCGAGATCCATGCCGTGGGCCAGCATGGCCGCGCAATGAAAGACGGCGTCGTAGTCCGCGCGGCGGAAGGCCGAGTTCAGCAGCCAGGGATCGCGCAAATCGCCGGTGATTTTGGTCAGATGCGGATGCCAGCTTGCATCGGGCACGCGATCGACGCTGGTGACGTGATAGCGGTGGCGCAGCAGATGGCGCTTTAGTATTCCGCCAAAAAATCCGGCCCCGCCGGTAACCAGCACATGGGACATCAGGGGATCGATCCTGAAGTGAATTCGACGTGCTTCGGACTTGCCTCTGATGATCCCTGGCCGCAGGCAGACACGACGGACGCAGAGACATCTAAAAGAAGAGATGGCGCCAACCGCGCCTGCGGATGCCTGGGATCAAGGATCGCGCGCCTTACGCGCCAGAATTGGGATTGCGAACCCAGTCGCCGCTTTTGCCGCCGGTTTTCCGCTCGAGGCGCAGATCGCGGATCACGATACCCTTGTCCGCGGCTTTGCACATGTCGTAAACGGTGAGCGCCGCGACGGAGGCAGCGGTGAGCGCTTCCATCTCCACGCCGGTCTGCGCCGTGGTGGCGGCGGTAGCGCGGATGGCGATGCCGCCTTCAACGACCTCGGCGCGCACATCGATGAAGCTGAGCGGCAGCGGGTGGCAGAGCGGGATCAGCTCGGCGGTGCGCTTGGCCGCCTGGATTCCAGCGATGCGCGCCACTTCGAGCGCATTGCCTTTGGGATTGTGGGGCAGCGCCGCCAGGGTCTCAGCGGACAAGACCACAAAGGCCGACGCTTCCGCCTCGCGCCGGGTCGCCGACTTGGCGCTGACGTCGACCATGCGCGCTTCGCCGGCGTCGTCGAAATGCGAGAGCCTGACCATGAGGTACAGAGTACAGCCTGCGCGCTGATTTTTTGCCGCGCGGCAGAGCTTGAACCGAGGCCGGCGCGCTGACCGAAGAGCGGATCGGGCGCAGAGCAGAGGCTTGCGGTGTTCGAGAGTACCATGGCGGCAATCATCTGGCTGGTCATTGTCGAGCACCTCCGGCAAGGCGGCGGACCATGGCGCTGCCACCCAAACCCGGAGGAGAAATGGGGAAACTTTGGAAACGGACACCAAAACCGAAAAACCGCAGAGGATCCGCATTGAGCAGCAAAGCTGGGTGGGATGCCTGTGGTTTGCTGCCTGGCTATTCACTATCGGTTTCCTGCATCTGCACTTCTGGAGAGGCGCGCTCGCGCTGGTCATGTGGCCGTATTACATCGGCGCCCATGCCAGTGCCCTGATGCGGTAACCGCTCCTGCTTCTCGCCAGCGACTGCGCCGCGCGAGCCGAACCCCGGCATGCGCGCGCCCCCGTGTGGTAGCTTTTTTCCCTGGGTCACAAATGGTCCAACACGCCTCGTTGCCGGCGCGCCCGAATCGGCGCCGTCCCGCCGAGCGGCCGAAACAGATTACCTGTTCCTGGGGAGTCAAAACGACATGAAAGCAGCCGTCCGTGGTCTCGCACTTTTCGTCTTCACATTTTTCTTCGTCGCACCGGCGATCTTTCTCAGCGCGCAGCAGCGGACTGCGTCGGCTGGCGGGCCCGCGCACGAGAATCCGAACTGGTGGAAGAACGCGGTTATTTATGAGATTTATCCGCGCAGCTTTCAGGACTCGAATGGCGATGGGATCGGCGATCTGAACGGGATCACCTCGCGGCTCGACTATCTGAAGAAACTGGGCGTGGACGCGATCTGGCTAACGCCTATCTATCCCTCGCCGCAGGTTGATTTCGGCTACGACATCTCCGACTACGACAACATCGACTCGCAGTACGGCACGCTGGCGGATTTCGACCGCCTGGTGGAGGAGGCGCACAATCGGCACATCGGCATCATCATGGACCTGGTGCTGAACCACACCTCGGACCAGCATCCGTGGTTTAAGGAGTCGGCCAGCTCGCGCACGAATCCGAGAGCGGACTGGTACATGTGGCACGACCCGAAGATGGTGAACGGGCATCGCGAGCCGCCGAACAACTGGGAATCGGTCTTTGGCGGCTCGGCCTGGCAGTGGGATCCGGCGCGGCAGCAGTACTACTACCACCGCTTCTATATTCAGCAGCCCGACCTGAACTGGAACAACCCCGCGGTGCGCAAAGCGATGTACGACGTGGAGCGGTTCTGGATCCGCCATGGCGTGGCCGGGTTCCGGCTGGACGCGATCACCTCGCTGTTCGAGGATCCGCAGGACCGCGATGAAGATTACGTGCTCGGGCCCGACGGCAAGCCACTGATGAACGCGTTCGGGGACAAGGTGGTGAAGACCAATCTGACCGACAATCTGCCCGAAGTGAACGACGTGCTGCGCGAGCTGCGCCAGGTGGCCGACCAGACCAAAGGCCGCAAGGTCATCCTGATTGGCGAAACCTATCTGCGCAATGTGAACGATTTGAGGCTGATGTATGGAGCGCACAACGACGAGCTCGATTTGCCGATGGACATGCAGGTCGGATTCCCGCCGGGCGGAAATAACCGGCTGGATACGGAGCGTTTACGAGCGAGGATCAACGAAGCGGAGACCGAGATCAACGGCAACATGCCGCTGTTTGTCTTCGATAATCACGACAATGCGCGCTGGGATCGCTACGTGACCCAGGACCACAAGGATGACGTAGGCCGCGTGATCGCGACGATCCTCTTTGCCTCGCGCGATACCGCGATGATGTATTACGGCGACGAGATCGGCATGGTGACCACGCCGCCCGCGCGCAAAGAGGATGTGAAGGACCCCATCGGCATTCGGGGATGGCCAAAGGAAAAGGGCCGGGACGGCGAGCGCACGCCCATGCAGTGGGACGCGTTGGGCGACGCAGGCTTTTCGAACGCAGCCAAGACCTGGCTGCCGATTCCGCCGAGCTATAAGACCATCAATGTAGCCGCGGAGGAGCACGACCCGAACTCGATGCTGCACTGGTACCAGCAGATCATCGCGCTCAAGCGCGGCGATCCCGCGCTGCACGACGGCGAGGAAGTGATGGTCAACCCGGGCGATCCGCATGTGCTGGCGTGGCTGCGGAAAGCGCGGAACGGAGAGGCTGTGCTGGTGGCATGCAACCTGACCCCGCAGCCACAGACGGCGAGCTACGACTTGACGAAGGCCGGAGTGCACCGCTTCCACGTGAAGACTCTGCTGAAAACCCCGGGCGCGACAGATCCGTTATCCCTTGACCTGGTGCCGCTGGGGCCGTACGGGGTCTATATCGGGAAGGTGGAGTAAGAGGGGTGGGTCGCTAACTCGTAGCCGGCGACAGCCCAGGATGCCGTTGTGTTTCGGGCAAGGTCTTCACTTGCTGGGTTTCGGGCACCGGCACCTCGCACTCAAGGCGGGTAGACGGATCCGCTTCGACGCGGTCGACAGCAGCCTCCAGCTCATGAAGGAAGCGCCGGCTGGCGACCCCTGCGCCGCGTTGCCCGGTTCGGGGATCAACGTGGGCGTCAATCCGCTCCAGTGTGGCCCGCAATTTTTGCAGCTTTGTGGGTTGCATCGTCAAGGCAGACTCGGGGGAATGGTTCAACCTATCCGAAATGGGGTTGCGATGTCCAGAAGAATTTCAGGGCGAGTTTGGTCCCACGCACAGCTCGGCGCGGTTTTTGCGATGCGACCGGATTGGGTCATCCTCTGACGGAGTCGGGGTCGCCGCGCCACGGACAGTGCCGGCACCCGGACCCGCAGCAGGTTCCGCGCCGCAAGTGGTAGGCCGCGGTGAACACCACATAAGGCCCCTCGCGATAAAAGTCCTCGCCTTCGACGAGGGGCCGGTTGTCCGGAACCTGCGGGGAGGCGGGGTCTGCGTCTGGGACGGTCTCGTGCTGGGAAGAGGACTCAGGCAAGCGCGCCCCCCTCGAGCTCGCGCGGCGTGTCCCAGGCAAAGGCGCGGGGCAACGGCACTTCGGGCGCGTCGCTGGATTCCGCGTGAGCCTGCTCGCCGGCGGGCAGCGGCAGCGTGACCGTGTTGCCGGCGATGCAGGCGGGGCTTTCGCCGGGGATCACCACGCCGATCAGATTCATGGGATCGGCCGCGGCGATGGTGAGGGGCGGCATCTCGGCGAGGGTCCTCGTCCGATTCGCGCGCAACCTGTCGGCGGCTTCGGGCAGCGCGAACTGCTCGCCGCCAAAGCCGGAGACGAAGCGGCCACCGCGCACGACGCCACGCGCCTCCAGCCGCCGGAACATGCCCACGAGCTCGCGCCACGGGGG
>JBARMS010000023.1:0-7446 GCA_049802575.1 Acidobacteriaceae bacterium
GGAACTGAAGGTACATGATCCATTGCGAGACGGTGTCGAGCGACGCAGGCGGCAGGTGCAGCGCCGGGCTCCGCACAACTTCCACCCAGGGGTAGAGCAGAGCGAAGGCCTTAGGGCCTTCCAGGGCGAGGATGCTGGCAAAGTGCACGGCAAACGGGGTGATGGCGATCAGGAGCACCAGCGGCCAAAGCGATTTCCAGCCGCCGCGGCCAGCGTTTGCGGAATTGCGTCTTTTGCGCGGTTTCGCGTTGGCGCCGGTGCGCTGTTTCACCGCGGTTGAGGAAGCCATAGGTCGAGAATACTCGCGGAAAGCGGGCAAAAAACGACGCGGAATCAGGTTTGTCAGGTCTGCAGGACGCCAGGATTGAACTTTGGTACCTCGGGATTGAGCGCGGCGGCTTCGAGAGCCAGCAGCAGAGCTTCGCGGGTCTGCGCGGGATCGATGATGGCATCGACCCAGAGCCGTGCGGCAGCGTAGCGGCAGTCGGTCTGCGCGTCGTAGGTGGCTTTCGTGGACGCGAGCAGTTCCTGCTTTTCCTCGTCGCTGAGCTTGCGGCCATCCCGCTCGAGCTGACGAATGCGAATCTCGACCAGAGTATTGGCAGCGGAATCGCCACTCATAACCGCGTAGCGCGCCGTAGGCCACGCGAAGATGAAGCGCGGATCGTAGGCCTTGCCGCACATCGCGTAATTGCCCGCGCCGAACGAGCCACCGACGATCACCGAAATTTTGGGCACGACGGAGTTCGCCACCGCGGTGACCATCTTCGCGCCGGATCGGATGATGCCGCTCCATTCTGCATCGCGGCCAACCATGAAGCCGTTCACGTCGTGGAGAAAGATGAGGGGCACGAGGTTCTGATTGCAGTCCATGATGAAACGCGCGGCCTTGTCGGCGCTTTCGGCGTAGATGACGCCGCCAAACTCGACGCGCTTCTCTCCGCTGTGGCTGGTCTGCGGCTGCGAGGTCCTCTGGTTGGCGACGATGCCGACGGCGTATCCGCCGATGCGCGCATAGCCGCACAGGAGCGTCCGGCCGTAGGAGGGACGGTACTCGTCGAATTCGCTGCGATCGGCGATGCGCGCAATGACTTCGTGCATGTCGTAGCTGTTGAGCGCGGCGCGTGCCGGTGTGGGATCGAGCAGAGCATGGAGATCGGTCGTGGCGTATCTCGGCGCATCATGTCCGGGATCGTAGGGTGACCGGTCAAAGGCAGCGCGCGGCGGATGCCCCCAGCGCGCGACCAGAGAGCGCAGGCGCGCGAGGCAAAGGTGATCGTTGGGCTCCTTGAAGTCGACGGTGCCGGAAATCTCGGCGTGCATGGTCGCTCCGCCCAATTCCTCGGCGGAATACTTCTGGCCAATGGCGGCCTGGACGAGCGCAGGCCCGGCGAGGAATAAGCCGCTGCCTTCGGTCATGAGCACCTGGTCGGTCATGACCGGCAAATACGCGCCGCCGGCCACGCACATGCCCATGATGGCGGTGATCTGCGGGATGCCGCTGGCCGACATGACGGCGTTGTTGCGGAAGATGCGGCCGAAGTCGTCCTGGTCAGGGAACACGTCTTCCTGGAGCGGCAGGAAAATGCCGGCCGAGTCCACCAGGTAAAGGGTGGGGATACGGTTCTGCATGGCGATGTGCTGCGCGCGCAGAACTTTCTTCGCTGTCATGGGGAAAAAGGCGCCGGCTTTGACGGTGGCATCGTTGGCGACGATCATGCACAAGCGTCCGGAGACGCGACCGAGACCAGTGACGACGCCGGCGGCGGGCGCGCCACCCCACTCCTCGTACATGTCCCACGCTGCGAAGAGGGCAAGCTCGAAGAGCTGAGTGTCCGGATCGAGTACGAGATCGATGCGTTCGCGGGCGGTCAGGCGCTTCTTCGCGTGCTGGGACTCAATGGCTTTCGTTCCGCCGCCCTGGCGGAGCTCTTTCTCCTGTTCGCGCACGGATGCGAGCAGCGCCGCCATGTTCTGCGCGTTCGCGGCGGGCTTGGGCTGGTGCACATCCAGCCGGGACGAAATCTGATTCTTCAGCGGAGGCAATTCTGCGGGTTTCTGCTCATTCATGGGGACGGTGAAGGACGAAAACTGGCCAGCATATCACGCTCCGCACGTCAGGGTGCGAGGGCCCGAGCAGGTTGGGGTCGCGCGAGTCACACGGAGCCAGCCGACGATGTTCCGGGATATCCGAGGGTGGATGACTGTTCCGGCTAATGCGTGGCGGCGATCGAGGAAGCCTCGGTGGGATCGGTTCCGGTGGTCGAGGTGGCGAAGCTGGTGAGCGCGCCTGGCGTGGATGTGCTGATGGTAAAGAGCTGAAGATCGGGCTTGCCGCCGGCGGACACGACGGCGATGTACGTGCCGCTGTTGTCTTCGACCATGCGTTCAGGCAGGGATCCGGTGGAGAAGGGCGATCCCGACACTGCAGTCAATGCTCCGGAGGTGCTGTCCAGCGTAAAGGCGCTGATATTGCCCACAGTGCGATTTGCCACGTAGACGTAGGCGCCTGTGGCGTCAACGAGGACGGAAAACGCGCCGGTGCCGGTGGTGAAGGGCGAGCCGGAAACTTCGCTCAGCGTGCCGTCGGACGAATTGATGGACAAGACGCGCACGGCGCCGATGCCGGTTTCCGCAGTGAGCAGAAAGCTTCCGGAGGGATCGATCGCCATCCCATAGTCGGCGTCGCCATTTTGTTTAGGGCTGAGAACGCTGTTGATCTGTGCGAGCGCACCGCTGCTCGGGTCGAAACTGAGGGTGTAAACGCCGGCCGTTCCGCAGGAGACGTAGACGTAGTTCTCACTCGGCGTTATTTCGAGATCCTCGGCGGGCACGGTGGCATTGAGCGTGACCACGGAAGTGGAGATCGACGTGAGCGTGCCGCCGGTGCCGATCTGAAAAACGTAGGCCTCCCCGGCCAGGGAGTCCGCGCCGAGCAGCCATGCGCCGGTGGGATCGACGCGGAGAACCTGGGGAACCACACCCGTTGCGACCGGGGTGCCGTTATTGCCCAGACTGATGGCGCCGTCGGAGGAGATGGTGTAGACGTAGATGCCGCCGGCCGCGCTGCCGACGTAGAGGTAGTCGTTGTTGGGCGTAACCGCCAGGGCGGTGGGCTCGAGGGCAACCGTCCACGGCGAGCCGGAGATTCCGCTGAGAGCGGAATTGGCGATGGAAAAACCTGCCACAGTGAGCGGATTGGTTCCCACATTGCCAACGTAGAGGTAATCGCCGGAAGTGCCGGTCCCTCCGCCGCCAGAGCTCAGCGGGGGAAAAAATTTTCCGCAGCCGGTGACGAGCAGCAGAGCGGCGTAGCAGAGGATCTCTTCGAGCCGCCCCGGGGCACGGCGATTCCTCGACGGCGTTGGGGGGGGCGCAAGGCGGCGGGTGAAGGCGAAAAAGGGGCGCAAAAAAACTCCTGGCCTCGGAACCATCTTAATGGTCCTCGCTCTTCCGGTATAGACGCTGGGCGAGGCCGTTCTGCTCCGGAGAAAACGATTGACCGACATAACCGGGCTACGCTGCACCTGTGCCGTGCCATTTCAGGGCGGAGCAGGCCGCGAACCCTTCCCCGCGGCGGCATGCTGCTCGGGGGCCGTTCAGCCGGCGATCCGCTCCAACTGGCCGATGTGGTTTAAATCGTGGCCGGCCATGGTGTCGACGATATTGGCAAAGGTCATCGCGCCGCGCTCCGGATGGGTGACCGGTTTGCCGGAAAATTCCTCCAGTGCCCCCTCAATCAGCAGCAAATTCCACTGGCGCAGCGCCGTGAAGGCTGCGAGGGCTTTGTCCGCGGTGAGATTCGCGTAGGTCGCTGCCCACTTCTCCTGGTCGAAGGGCTGGATGACGTGGATGTCTTCGGCGAGGGTCTGGCGCAGGCGGAAGCCGAAGGCAATCTCGCAATCGGCGAGGTGGCAAAGGATCTCGCGAGGACTCCATTTGCCGGGCGCGGGCGTGGAGCTGATTTTCTCAGGACCGATGGCCTGGCTCAGGTCGCGCAGGCGATTCGCGGTGGCGCGAAGGACGGCCAGAGGTTGCTGGTCGCCCAGAAATGCAGCGTAGGGGTTGAGGGCGGTAGCGGTGGTCATGGTGGATTTTCGGCCTCGTTGTGCGGCAGTATTCCATAGCCGCGCGCGATTTGAAAGGTAGAGACGCGAAGCGTAGTATAGACACAGACGAGTTTGTCCGGTTTTGCGAAGAGGTCGGGCCGGAGAAATGAGTGGGCGAAAGCCCACTTTTTATTTGGTCGTCTTTAAGGCGGCACAATCAATCAGTCAATATGGCATTCGATGTGGATCAGATTCGCGCGACAGCGCAGCGCGTGGCGGCATCGCACGGGCTGGACGTCGTAGATCTGGAGTTTCACGGCGGAGCCAAACACAGGCTGCTGCGCGTCTTTATTGAGAAGAACGCGGCGGAGCGGAGCCGGCTCTCGGAAGAGATTGCGGCGGCCGCAAACGTGGGCGCCGACCCCAAACCTCAGGCGCGTGGCGCGGAGGGCGTGGATCGGCTGGCCGGCGTGACGCATGAGGATTGTGTGGCGTTTAGCCGCGATTTCGGGACGGTTCTCGACGTAGAGGATTTCATTCCGGGGGCGGAGTACACGCTGGAAGTTTCGTCGCCGGGGCTGGATCGGAAACTGTTCGGCGTCGAGGATTTCCGGCGCTTCAACGGAATGCTCGCGAAGGTGCAGACCTTCGAGCCGGTGGCGGGCAACCGGCACTGGCTGGGCAGGCTCAGCGAGGTGAGCGACGCCTCCGTAAAACTGGAACTGCAGGGCAAGAGCAGCAGAAAGAGCAAGAAGGCTGCAGGGGATGGGCTTCGGGCCGCTGAGAACGTCGAGATCGCGCTCAGCAACATCGAGAAGGCGCAACTGGTGCCGGAGGTCTGACGAGCAGGGCACAGACCGCAGAGCTCAGGGCGCAGTAAGACCAGAAAGCAGATTTGTAAGAGGGACTGAGAGAGAAACATGGCGAGTGTGCTTTACGACAGCATTGAAGCGTTGAGCCGCGACAAGGGCATCGATCCGCAGATTGTGGTTTCGGCCGTTGAGGATGCGATCGCGCTGGCGACGCGCAAGTATTACAAGACCCAGGAAAACATGCGCGCCGAGCTGGACAAAGAGACGGGCGAGATCCGGGCGTATGTCTACAAGACGGTCGTCGAGAACGAGGATCTGATCGAGGATCCGTTAAATCAAATTGCGCTGGAAGAAGCGCGCCAGCTGGCCCCGGAGGTGGAAGTGGGCGGGGAAATCCGCTACTACAAGCCCACCGACGTGCTGGGCCGCATTGCCGCGCAGATGGCCAAGCAGGTCATCTTCCAGAAGGTGCGCGAGGCGGAGCGGGACACCGTTTTCAACGAATACGCGCACCGCGTCGGCGAAGTGCTGACGGCGACGGTGAAGCGCATCGAGCTGCAGGACGTCATCTTCGACATCGGGAAGGCGGAGGCGCGCATGCCGCGCAGGGAACAGTCGCGGCTGGAGCAGTTCGCCGTGGGCGAGCGCGTCCGTGTGGTGCTGCAGCGTGTGGATCGCGCGGCGCGCGGGCCGCAGGTGATCGTGTCCCGGGCGGCGCCGGAACTGGTGCAGAACCTCTTCCAGAGCGAAGTGCCGGAGATTTACGACAACACGGTGACGATCCGGGCGATTGCCCGCGAAGCCGGCGAGCGGACCAAAATCGCCGTGATGTCCCGCGACAAGGATGTGGATCCGGTGGGCGCCTGCGTGGGGATGAAGGGCATGCGGGTGCAGTCGATCATCCGCGAGCTGCGCGGCGAGAAGATCGACATCATCGAGTTCAGCGAGGAGATCACGACTTTCGCCGAAAAGGCGCTGCAGCCGGCCAAGGTGAGCCGGGTGAGCATCGCCGACCTGACGGACAAGCAGCTCGAGGTCATCGTCGACGACACGCAGCTTTCGCTGGCCATCGGCAAGAAGGGCCAGAACGTCCGTCTGGCGGCCAAGCTGCTGGGGTGGAAGATCGACATCAAGAGCGAGGAAGAAAAGCGCCAGGAAGTCGAGCAGCAGATGCAGGCGATGGCGGGCGCGACCGCGACCCCGATCGAGCAGGTCAGCGAACTGGGCGATTCGATCATCCAAAAGCTTGTGGCGGCCGGCATAACCACGGTGGAAGCTCTGGCCGACATGACGCCGGAGCAGCTCGAGGAGATTCCGGGCATCGGCGAAAAAACTCTGGAGAAGATCAGCGTGGCTGTGCGGCATTATTTTGAACCAGGAGAAGAGCGCTCGGGCGAGGCTGCCGCGAGCGGTGAAGGCGCAGCGGAAGCGGCCGCGCTTCACGCCGAAGAGGCGTCTTTGGATGAAGAAATCGATGCTCTCCGTCAGGATCTGACGCAGAGCGGTGAGGAGCCGGAGAGTGCGGACGGCTCCGGCAGAGTGATCGACGAGGTGGCCGAGGAGCGCATTGCCGAGCTCACCGAAGTGGGGCCGGCTCTCGATGCTGAGGGGGCCGAGGCGCTGGTTCCGGGACGCGAGGATACGAGCGCCACTTTGGCGGAGCACGAGACCAATCCGGAAGTGGCGCGGGACGATGCCGTCGTCGAGGGGAATGTGGAAGAAGTCCGCGGGGAAGAACTCGGGGAAAAGAAGGTCGACGAAGGCTCGGGGGCATAGGTCCGCAGCCGTCCGGAGTGGACGGATCGGGCGGCACATGTAAGGCGGCGCCGCAGCCGGGGACTCCATGGATTTGTGTTGGAATGCGTCGCGAAGATGAGCGCGGGCGGTGCATTTCAGGGATAATGAGAGAGATACCAGCACCCACAGTCAGGAGCAGTCTGTATGAGGGACTAAGGACAGGTGGGAAGTCGATAATCGACACGGGGACGGATGAGCACAGTTCGAATCAACGAATTAGCGCGAGAACTGGAAGTCAAGAGCAAAGCTATTTTGGACGCTCTGACCGCAGTCGGCGTGACCGAGAAGAAGACGCACTCCAGCTCGATTGAGGAGCACGAGGCCGAGCGGGTGCGCGCCTACGTTCTGAAGGGACGCGGAGCGGCATCTGGGGTTCCCCGGCATGAGGCCGAGGTGAAGCCAAAGATTGACTGGTCGCAGGTCCATAAGCCCGGCGACGTGGCTCGCGCGATTCTCGAGCAGAAGCAGCACGAGGCGCACCCGGCTCCGCCGCGTCCCGCGCCTCCCGCCCCGGCTCCCGCGCATGCGGTAGCGGCCAAACCGGTGATAGCGGCTGCGCCGGCGCCTTCGGTTGCACGGCCCGACGTTCCAGCAGCCCCTGCGGCTCCGGCAAAAACGCCCGCTGAAGCAGCGCCGGCTCCGCGGAGGATCGTCCCGCAGCCGCGACAGGCTCCCAACGTGGTGGTGGCGCCGCCTCCTGCGCAGCCGCGTCCGGGAACGCCCGCTGCTCCGCCGCAGACCCCAGCCATCGCTGCAAAGCCACCGGTTGGTCCTGTGGTGGCCAAGCC
>JBARMS010000024.1:0-3837 GCA_049802575.1 Acidobacteriaceae bacterium
GGGTTCGATTAAGGCTGTCCAAAGCCGTCTCCATTCGGCTGCCAATCCCTGCCGGACAAAGACAATTGCGATGGCAATCCAAGCCAAGAGGTAGACACATCCGTCGAGCAACGGTTCCATTGTCATGTGCCAGAAGCCTTGACCCGCGTAGAAATGTTCCCGCAACAGGTCTTCCAGCGCCCCGGATTCGACCCGCTTTGGCTGGGCTCTCTCGATCCCCGTCCACCCTCGCTCGACTGCCGATTGCGAGAGCTGAAGAGGTAGGTTTCCAGTCCGCCCACGGACCACATCGGGGGCGAGAACGATCTCGCTCTTCCGGCCGTTAGCGGTCATGAACAGTGGGGCAATGAGTGTCGTCGAGCCGGGATGTTTCGCGCCTTCGGTGCTGCTGAAGTAAGTCGGCCAATAGTACCGCTCAAGCGGCGAGAGTTCCTGAGCAAACCATGTCCCCCAAAGGAACCATTGGGCAGCGGCAAAGCTGGCCAGCAACGCCGCCGTTTGCCACGGGAAAGCCTCCGCCAAACTCCGCCATCGCACCGCTAATCCTTCGGGGCTCCGGGGTCGTTGCGGCGAGTTCGGCGCAGGACTTGCTCGGCCTTTTGCTGCTTGATTGCGTCGGCATACGCGGAGATCTTGCGCAGGTCATCCTGGTCTATTGGTCCCTCGGAAGCCTTGGCGAAGAGGTTCAATACCAGGTCGCGAACGCCCAGAATCTCCGCCAGTAAGATCGGATCAGTCTCCCCTTCACGCTCTCGATGAGCCTGGGCAAGCGCAGCGGAACGGAGCCATTCCGAAACCTTTTGGCCCGCACTCACCGCCGCCGACTCCACTTCGGCAAACTCTGCTTCAGTGAGTCGAGCCGCGATGGATTTGGTCCGATAAGCCTCGCTGGCCGGCGCGGCGGGAGCCGTGGGCGGGATCGACGAGGGCGGCTTGGCGCTGGAAGATGCCATCGGAGAAACGCCGTGCCTGAAGTTTCAACTCTTGACCAGGTTGGATGCGCATTCGAGGACGGACGTTTGATAACCGCTTGGCTGGCAACATGTTCACGCACGTAAACAACGCCGACGGCGTTAAAACCGCCGCCCATCGGAGGCAGGACTCACGCGAATACGGTGAGAGGCGTGCGGGTGCCGCTAGAACTTGATCCGGGCTAAGTTCGTGGCACGACGCATGTTCGTGGAACATGAGAAGAATACATTCTTCTCATAGCTGGCTAGCACCCGCAGCGAGGACGGCGGTCAAGGGCGCGCTGCACTTGGCGCGTTCATCGGAGCGCAGCGCAGACCCTTGAGGGCCGCCGCAGCGGAGGGTACGCGCGTGAGCGCGCCTGGATGCTCGTTCTTTTTTGATCCTTTGCTTTCAACGTGTTTACGCCGTAGTGGTCCCGCGTACACGCTTCGCCGCCAGCTCCGAGCGGAATTTGCCGCTACCCGCCCATTTTCAACAGGTTAGTGAATGCTGTCGCGTAAACGCCGCTTTATTTGCAGATGCCGCCCGCACACTGCTGATTCCAAACATGTTCACGCGCGTAAACGCGCGGTATCTCTACAGCTACCCAGCCGGGGATGACGTGTCAACGTTCATCCGCTGCGTAAGCAGCGTGCGGGCGGCGGCATTTTCGGCTACAGCTTGGGGTCTACAGGCTCGCTTTCCAGCGCCAGAACAGCAAACGCGCATTCATGGACGCGGCGCAGAGGTTCGCGTTCGACGAACCGCTGCAACGATTCGATGCCGAGAGCAAACTCGCGGAGAGCCAACGAGCGCTTGGCGCTCAGGCCGCGCGACCGCAACCGTTCCAGGTTCTCCGGCGCGGTGTACTCCGGTCCATAGATGATCCGCAGATACTCTTTGCCACGGCATTTCACGGCGGGCTGGGTCAGTCCGCGTTTGTTCTTGGCGACAAATTGCAGTGGGTTGACGACCATTCCTTCGCCACCGGAACCAGTCAGATCCTCCCACCATTTAACCGCAGCTGACACCTCGTCGGGCTCCTGGAGATTGACGATTCTGTGCGGCGTGGCGAGTAGAATTTCGCGGTCCGCTTCAGCGAGTCTGCCCAATATCGTCATGTGCCATTCATGGTCTTTGTCCGTGTGAACGGCTCCTTCGCTGGCGAGTAGATGGAACGGCGCGAGCTTGAGATCGAGCAGTGAGCGAACCGTCCAACAGTAGCGGCGGTAGGCTTCGACGTATGCGCCCGCCATCACCGACCGCTGCTCGTACCAACTCAACAACGAAGCTGCTTCCGGCAAGCGGTCCACCGTCAGCTTCAACGCAGAAACTACCTGCGACAATCCTGCTTTGGCCGCCGCTCCGGCGGGGGCGTACTGCTGCCGCAACAGGTCCTGTGCCTTCGCCGACCAGGGCATCAACTCGCAGTCGAGGCACAGCCAGACAGTGTCGAGTTCATCCCAAAGGCCAGCGCTCTCGACCGCCGCGCGGACTCTATCTAGGAATTCGCGTTCGGTGCCGGAATCGGCGAAGAACCTCCGGCCCGTTCGGGTATAGCACATTCCCGCTTCGTCCTCGGCCACTCCGAAACGCTTGCGGGCGGCATCCCGGTCCCGGCACACGATCACAACCGCACGGGAGCCCATGTGTTTCTGCTCGCAAATGACCTGCTCCACCCCAGCCTTCCGGTAGTAATCGAAAGCCTCGGCAGGGTGTTCAAGGAGGCCCGGCTCGGCACTGGTTTCACACGGCGACATAGTTGGCGGAAGGTAGATCAGCCACTTCGGATTGACTGCGAAACGGCTCATCACTTCGAGCGCGGCGATGGCATTTTCCTCGCGCACGGTCACGTTGCCGCGCAGGCGGGTCTCGACAATTCTCTTGCCGATCACGTCGCTGATGTCGAGCAAATCATCCAGCTCCTGTTGCTGGGATAATGGAGTTACGGACGAGCTGGCGGGCGCCTCCGCCAGGAACGGTTTTGACGGCGCGTAATATTCCCGCAGGGCCGGGACCGAGATCAGTTCCTTTTCGGGGTAGCGAAGCGCCGTGAGCTTCCCGCCAAAGACGCACCCCGTATCAATATCAATGGTCCGGTTCAGCCATTCCGGCTCTCGGACAGGCGTGTGACCATAGACCACCATCGCCTTTCCCCGGTACTCGGCGGCCCAGTTGTACCGGACCGGCAGGCCGTAATCGTCGGTCTCGCCGGTCGTCTCGCCGAACAGTGCAAACGAGCGAACCGCCCCAGAACCGCGGCCCTGCATCTCCTCTTTCATGCCCGCGTGGGCCACCACCAGGGCACCATCATCGAACACATAATGGCTCACCAGATCGTCGATAAAATCGGCGACCTGGCGCTTGAATTCGGGTGGTTCGGGCTCCAGTTGGGCGAGCGAATCGGCCAGTCCATGGGTGATCTTCACGTCCTTCCCGCGCAGTTTCCGCATCAGTTTTACGTCGTGATTGCCCGGCACACAGAACGCAGTTCCAGCCTTCACCATGCCCATCACCAGACGCAAAACCTCCGGGATTTTGGGCCCGCGGTCCACAAGATCCCCGATGAAAACCGCCCTGCGACCATCGGGCGAAACGACCCGATACTCGGCTCCCTCCGGCTCAATTGCATATCCCAACTGCTGGAGCAGGCTGTTCATCTCATCAAAACAACCATGCACGTCTCCGATGATGTCGAACGGCCCGTGTTCGTGCCGCATGTTGTTCCACAGAGGCTGGCGCTCAATTTCGAGCCCTTCCAAGTCGGCAGGATCGCCGAACACGTGGACGTGCCGAAATCCCTCGCGCTCCAATCCGCGCAGTGAACGTCGCAATTGCTGCGACTGATTCCGAATCACATGCGGGCCGAAGTTCCGGTCAGGCCGA
>JBARMS010000025.1:0-45646 GCA_049802575.1 Acidobacteriaceae bacterium
TCGCACTGAGCGGCACAACCCATATTCCATCGCCACCCTGCGCTGCCAGCTGGCCGCACACCTGGCCCGCTCCCTGCCCAGATGCCCCTGCTGTCTGCGAGACTTCTTATAACACAGTAGTACTAGGGTGTTTTAGTCCCGGCATTTGATGGTGCATTCTTGTCCACAGCGTGGAAGGATGCCCTATGGGGCTGGTTCTAAACCGGGGCGCCACTACGACAGAGGCGGTCCGTCGAACGATACAACAGAGTCAAGAGAGCCTGAGGGTGCTGGCTCGTCGCTGTTCGTGGGTGCATCCAGAGCCCACCCTGTCTCCTCGAAGAGCGCGAGGAAACAAGAACGGGGCACCCGGATTAGTTGCGGAGGTCGTACATGGCGGCTGCTACTGCGGCTTTCTGCTCTGCATTGAGCGGCAGGAGCGGGATGCGGGGATTGCCGCCGTAGTAGCCGTTCAGGTCGCAGGCGAATTTCAATCCCGGAATGCCGTGTTTCGCTGCGACGAGTTGGGAGGGCTCGATGAGACGGCGCTGCTTCTCTTCAGCCACGCGAGGGTCGTTCTCTTTCCAGGCGGTGTAGACCTCCTGGCAGGTCTGCGGCGCGGGCGCAGCGAAGGCGAGGATGGCGGCGGATGCTCCGGCATCGAAAGCCGGCAACAGATTGTGAGCCGAGCCGGTGATGACCTGGAAGCCAACTTCTTTTTTGCGCATGGCTTTGACGCGCGGCGCGGGAGGCGCGGCGACGGCTGCGCCGCCCAGCGATTCGGCGGAGATGAAGTTGGCGGGCGCCGCGATCTCTGCCATCATGCTGCGCGTCGTCACTGCCTGGAAGACCGTCGTGACGTTCACCGTGCGTTTGGGGGCAGTGCGCGTGGCGGCAACGAGCGCGGCGAGCCGATCGAGCGAGCCGCTTGAATCCTTGATACCGATGATGCCGGGATGCTGCGCGAGTTGCGCCACCACTTCGATCTGGATTTCCAGGTGGGTGAATTTTGGAATGCTGTAGAGGATGACCGGGAGAGCGGCGCGGTCGGCGAGCGCGCGATAGTAGGTGAGCAATTGGAGCGGGCCCATGGCGGGACCGTAGTAATGGGGAGTGCGCACGAGCAGCGCGTCGTACTGCTGCTCCGCGGCGAAGTCAGCGAGACGGAGGGTTTCGAGCAGCGATTCGCGGCCCACACCGGCGATGAGGACCTTCTCCGGGGCGGCGGATTCTCGGGCGGTGCGCAGGACCTGGCGCGACTCTTCGTCAGAGAGCATGACGGCTTCGCCCGTCGAACCAAGAACGGCCATGCCGGCAATCGGCGTGCGGGAATAGCGATCGACGTTGTGCTCGAGCTTGCGCAGGTAGAGGCGGCCGTCGGAATAAAACGGGGTGGTGATCGCCGGGAAAATGCCTTCGAGGAGCATGAAGGTATTGTAGGACGGCTGATTGGTTGACGGAGGCGGACGCAGTGCCTATGCTCAGCCGTAACCTTTGAATAGACCGAACTGCGCAGGGCAGGAGAAGACGCCGCTATGTCGAACAACCCCGATCCCGGCTCCCACGCGGAGACCATTTTGCCGCAAGCCCGTGCGGCTTCGGCCGTGGCAACTCCGCCTGCGGGGGCACGCTCCGGCGAGACGCAGGCGCTGCCCTCGACCATCGGCCGCTATCGCATCCTGCGCTTGCTGGGCGAGGGCGGCATGGGCTCGGTGTTCGAGGCGGAGCAGGATTTTCCGCAGCGCACGGTTGCGCTGAAGGTGATTCGCGCGGGCTATGCGAACAACGAAATGCTGCGGCGTTTTGAGAACGAAACGCAGGCACTGGGGCGGCTGCAACATCCGGGGATCGCGCAAATCTACGATGCGGGGACGGCAGAAACGCCGTTTGGCCGCGCGCCGTTCATCGCGATGGAACTGGTGCGAGGACAGAATCTGGTCGAGTATTGCGAGGCCCACCATCTTTCGGTGCGCCAACGACTCGAACTGCTCGCGAGAATCTGCGATGCGGTGCAGCACGCTCATCAGCGCGGGCTGATCCATCGGGATCTGAAGCCGGTCAACATTCTGGTCGGCGACGACGGGCGGCCGAAGATCCTGGACTTCGGCGTGGCGCGGTTGACGGATTCCGACGGGCAGGCGACCCGGCAGACGGAAATGGGGCAGATTATCGGGACGCTCGCCTATATGAGCCCCGAACAAGTGATCGGCGACGGCGATGAGATCGACACGCGCAGCGATGTTTACGCCCTGGGCGTGATTCTCTACGAACTGCTGGCCGGCAAAGGGCCTTACGCAATCAGCAAGACCATACACGAGACGGTGCGGACCATCCGCGAGGAGGAGCCGAGCGCGCTGCGGGTGATCGACCGGACATTTCGCGGCGATATCGAAACCATCGCGGGCAAGGCGCTGGAAAAGGACAAAACGCGGCGGTATGGCTCGGCCGCCGAACTGGCTGCGGACATCCGGCGGTACCTGCACGATGAGCCAATTGCGGCGCGGCCGCCGAGCACGGCGTACCAGCTGCAGAAATTTGCGCGGCGGAATAAGGCGCTGGTGACGGGGGCGGCGGCGGTGATCGTGGTGCTGATGCTTGGCGTGGTGGCGAGCACATGGGAGGCGGTGCGGGCGCGACGAGCGCAGAAACGGGCGCAGGAGGAAGCCGCGATCTCCCTGGCCGTCAACGATTTTCTGCAAAACGACATGCTGGGGCAGGCCAGCACGTATAACCAGGCGAATCCCGATCCGAATATCAAAGTGCGGACGGTGCTGGACCGGGCCGCGCAGAACATCAGCAGCAAATTTGGCAAGCAGCCGGAGGTGGAAATTGCGATCCGGGAGACCATCGGCAATGCTTATACAGATCTGCAGCTTTACCCGGAGGCACGCGGACAACTGGAACCGGCGCTGGCCATGAGCCGAGGGCTGCTGGGCGCGGAGAATCCGAAGACCCTCGATATCCAGGTGCGGCTGGGAAACGTGGCCGGCCTCCAGGAGAAGTACGCGGAGGCCGAAAAGCTGTTGCGCGAGGCGGTGGACGCGGATCGCCGGACTCTGGGCGGGGAGAATCGACAGACGCTGGAGGCCATGGACAGGCTTGCGTGGGTGGAGTCCGAGGCGGGGAAGAACAAGCAGGCGGATGCGCTGCTGACGCCCGCTCTGCAGATCGATCGCCGGGTGCTGGGCGAGGAGGATCTAGACACGCTGACGGCGATGAGCGGCCTGAGCATGATTTACCGGGACGAAGGCAAATACAAGAGGGCGGAGACGCTGGGCAGGCAGCTGATTGCCATCGACGAACGGCTCTATGGGAAAGACAGCCCGCGATCGCTGATTAACCTGGGCAATCTTGGGAGCTTGTACGTGGATGAAGGCAAGTTCGCCGACGCCGAGGCGGTGGAGAGGCAGGCGCTGTCAGGAGAGCGGCGCATATTTGGAAACGACGCGCGGCCGACGCTGGTCAGTATGCATACTCTTGCGAGCGTTCTGATGAACGAGAACCGGTTCGCCGAAGCTGAGTCGCTCTACAAGGAGGCGCTGGAAGGACAAAGGCGGGTCATGGGTCCGGACGCGCCTGACACCGCCCAGACGATGGCGGATCTTTCGGGCGTTTATGACGCACAGGGCAAAGCAGCCCTGGCTGCTCAGCTGCTGCAGCAGACGGTGGAGATTGACCGCCGAGTGCTTGGGCCGGAGAGCTCCCACACTCTTTATGATCTGTCGAATCTTGCCGGCTTCCTTGCGGACGAAGGCAAGTACGCTGCATCTGAGGCACTGTACAAGCAGGTGCTGGCGGAGGACCGGCGCGTGATGGGCCCTGAGGACCGGCTCACTCTTTATGTGTTGTGGGCACAGGGGACGATGTATGAGCGCGAAGGCAAATATGCCGAAGCGGAGGCGTCGATCGCGCAGGCGTTCGCGGGACAGAAACATGCGTTTGGCGCGGGGCATCCATTCACGTCGATGTTTGAGACCGACCTGGCGCTGGCGGAGCTTTCGCAGGGCAAGTTCACAAAAGCGGAGCCGGTGGCGCGGGAAGCGCTCGATGGCGACAAGAAGTCACAGCCCGATGCATGGCAGCGTTACGAGGCTGAATGCGTCCTTGGGGAAAGTCTCGCTGGTGAGAAGAAATTTGCGGACGCCGCTCCGCTGCTGCGCGATGGCTATGCGGGGATGGAAGCACGCAAGGAGCAAATCGACGTGCCGGATCGGTACCGGCTGAAACGGGCCGACGGGTGGCTCCTGCAATTCGGCCAGGGCGCGGTGAAATCCGGGAAGCCCCAAGGAGCTGCCCATCCATAGCGACGCTCAAACGGCGCCAAGACAAAAGGCTCGCGGATTGTCTCCGCGAGCCCGTGTTTGGTTGACGATCAGTTTGAGGGATTAGGCGGAACGCCGCTGGCGCTCGCTTTCTTTGTAGGCGTCGATTTTCTCGTTGGCGTTATCTTTCGCGTTCTCGACGTTCCGGGAGATGTTCTCGCGGGTTTGCGCGGCCTGTTCATGCCGCTCATGCTCGCGCGTCTTTGCGGTCTCATGGGCTGCGTCTTTCACGTTGCCCCATGTTTCCTGGGCAGCACCCTTGACCTGATCGGCAACGCCCTGATTCGCGAGCCGGTCATTCCCGACCATCTCCCCGGTTTCCTGTTTCACTTTGCCAGCCATTTGATTGGCCTTACCCTTCACCTGGTCTGAGTTCATTGCGCTCTCTCCTTCCTGCCCGCTGGCGGGCAGAACCTGTTCACGCCACCGGTCGGCGTCCGCTGATCAGCTGGATAATGAGCACGACAAGCGCGAGTACCAGCAGGATGTGGATGTACCAGGCGACAACATGGAACCCGATCAAACCCACCAGCCATGCGATCAGCAGGATCACAAACAATGTCCAAAGCATCCGGCGTTTCTCCTTTCACGAAATTGGCGGAATCCTAAATCCCGCACCCCAACCCATGAGTAGGGTGCGGCAGAGGCTCCTGGGGTTGCCGTCGCATGGCGGCGTTGCGATACAAATGGATGGGAGGTAAAAACTTGCGCATTGCGATTCAGGGCGAAGCGGGTTCGTTCAGCCACGAAGCGGCGCAGAAAGCCGTTCCCGAGGCAACCATCGTTCCCTGTGCACTCTCGCCGGAAGTATTCGCGGCGGTCATCGACGGCTCGGCAGACGCGGCGGTGATCCCGATTGAAAACTCGCTGGCCGGCTCGGTCGTGGAGCATTACGATTTGCTGCTGGCGCATGAGGTCGCCATCGAGAGCGAGTGGCTGATCAGGATCCGGCATAACCTGATCGGCGTGCCGGGAACAGACCTGGCGCGGGTCCGCCAGGCGTATTCCCACCCGGTCGCCCTGGCGCAGTGCCGGAACTTTTTCCTCGAGCATCCGGGCATCGACGCGGCGCCGTACTATGACACGGCAGGCAGCGTGAAGCAAATGATGGAACTGCGCGATGCAGGGATTGCCGCGATTGCCAGCAGCCAGGCGGCTCGCCATTACGGCGGGACGATTCTGCTGGAGGAGATCGAGGACAATGCGGAGAACTTCACGCGGTTTTTTCTGATCCGGAGGCGTGATCGGCTGGAGGCCGATGCCCACCCGGACAAGGTGAGTCTGGCCTTTGCCGTGGAGAACCGGCCGGGGACTTTGGTCGCCGCGCTGGAGATTTTTTCCGGAATGGGAACGAATTTGACGCGGATCGAGTCGCGGCCCGTGCCAGGGCGCCCCTGGGAGTACGTGTTCTACGCCGACTACCAGCTGACCGACGAGCGCGTGGCGGATCGGGCGCTGGAAATGCTGCCACGGCATTGCTCGATGATTCGCGAACTGGGGCGATACCGGGCAGCGGCATAAAGGGCGGAATAGTCAAACAACCGGGCCAAGGCCGCAGCATCTCAACCGCTACCGGGGATTGCCGATAGAAAGGGGGGAGGGCTGGCTGTGCCGCATCCAAATATTAGAGCGACAATCGTTTGCGGATTTGGGGATGGCAGGCTTTTCGATGGGAAGAGGGCCGTTCGTGCCGAGGGGCTGAGACTTTTTGAAATCTGCTGAATCCAATGAGTAATTATTTGATATAAGGACACTCATGGCAAGCGACTTCATTAGCGTTATTCAACCCGGCGATCCAGCGCGTCGCGAGGGCGGCGGCGACCGGGTTCTGCCTATTCTGCCGGTACGGGATACCGTTCTGTTTCCTCACGCTGTGCTGCCCCTGACGGTTGGGCGCGAGAGTTCCATTCAGCTCATCAATTCGCTGGGCGAGGAAAAAAGCATTGTAGTGGTCGCGCAGCGCGACGCGCGGGTCGATGCGCCCCAACCTGGCGATCTTTATGCCTTTGGGACCCTGGCGACCGTGCATAAAGTCGTCAAGATGCCGAACCAGAGCCTCTTCGTTTTTACGGAGGGCACGGAGCGGGTGCGGCTGGGTGAGTTTTCGCGGATTGAGCCCTTCATGCTCGCCTCCGTGGACACCGTTCCGGACAGCATTCCGGCAAAAAATCCCGAAATCGAAGCTCTGCAGCGTAACGTGGTCACGCAATTCCAGCAGATCGTGTCGGCCTCGCCGACCTTGTCAGACGAATTGCAGACGATTGCAATGAACATCGACGAACCGGGCAGGCTGGTGGACTTCATCGCGAGCTCCCTGCCCTTTTTGGCGACCACCGATAAGCAGGAATTGCTGGAAACGCCGGACGTTTCGGCTCGGCTGGAGCGCATCAACCGGCATTTGGCGAAGGAGCTGGAAGTCCAGCAGCTGCGTAACAAGATTCAATCGGAAGTGCAGGACCAGGTGCAGCAGTCGCAGCGCGACTACTATCTGCGCGAGCAGCTCAAGGCGATCCAGAAGGAACTCGGAGAAATGGACGAGGGCCAGAAGGACATCGAGGAGCTGCGGCAGAAGATTGAAGCGGCCGGCATGCCGGAAGAAACGAAGAAAGAAGCGCTCAAGGAGCTGAACCGGCTCAGCCGCATGTCTCCCATGGCTGCCGATTATTCGCTCACGCGCAACTACATCGAGTGGCTGGCGGTGCTGCCCTGGGCGAAGTCGTCGGGCTCGGAGGTGGATATTGCCAAGGCCCGCGAGATTCTTGACGAGGATCACTACGACCTGAAGAAGGTGAAAGACCGCATCCTCGATTATCTGGCGGTGCGGCGGCTGAAGGCGGATATGAAGGGTCCGATTCTGTGCTTTGTCGGACCTCCAGGGGTGGGCAAGACGTCGCTGGGGCGGAGCATTGCGCGGGCGCTGAGCCGGGAATTCCGGCGCATTTCGCTCGGCGGCATGCACGACGAGGCGGAGCTGCGGGGGCACAGGCGCACTTATATTGGCGCTCTGCCCGGGCAGATAATCCAGAACCTGCGTCGCGCGGGCGCGAACGATCCGGTGTTCATGCTGGACGAGGTGGACAAGCTGGGGCGGGATTTCCGCGGCGATCCGGCATCGGCGCTGCTGGAGATTCTCGATCCGGAGCAGAACAACACGTTCCGCGACAACTATCTCGATCAGCCGTTCGATCTGTCGAAGGTGCTGTTTATCTGCACGGCGAACGTGCTCGATACCGTTCCGGAGCCGCTGCGCGATCGCATGGAGATTATCGAGCTGCAGGGGTACACGGAAGAGGAGAAGCGGCACATTGCGTTCCGCTATTTGATTCCGCGGCAGATCAAGGAGAACGGGATTCAGCCGGAGAACATCGAATTCCCTGACGACATCGTCGGCTACATCGTGCGGCACTACACACGCGAGGCAGGTGTGCGGAAACTGGAGCAGCAGATTGGAACGATCTGCCGCAAGCAGGCGCGGCGTCTGGCCGAGGGCAACACCGAGAAGCTGGTGGTGACGCAGCAGATCGTGCAGGAATTCCTGGGCGGCATTAAGGTCCGTGTGGACACGGAAATCGCCGAACGCACGAAGCGCGCGGGCGTGGCTGTGGGCCTGGCGTGGACGCCGGCGGGCGGCGACGTGCTCTTTATCGAAGCGAATCGCATGAAGGGCAAGGGCGGGTTCACGATGACGGGCCAGATTGGCGAGGTGATGCAGGAGTCGATGCAGGCCGCGCTGACCTGGGTGCGTTCGAATGCGAAGGCGCTGGGTCTGGAAGAGGATCTGCTCAAGGACACCGATCTGCACATTCACGTGCCGGCGGGGGCGATTCCGAAAGACGGGCCTTCGGCGGGCGTGACCATGGCGACGGCGCTCATGAGCCTGCTGACCGACCGCCCGGTCCATCCGCTGACCGCGATGACCGGCGAGATTACGCTCAGCGGCAATGTGCTGCCGGTGGGCGGGATCAAGGAAAAGTTCCTGGCCGCCAAGCGCGCCGGCGTGCAGCAGGTGATTTTGCCGGCGGAGAATCGGCAGAACGTGGAAGAGGATCTGATGCCGGAGCAGATTGAGGGCGTGACGATCCACTACGCGAGCCGCATCGAGGACGTGCTGGCCGTGGCGCTGCCCCACACGCAGGCCGAGGAGCGGCACGATGAGGAAGTGCGGGAAGAGGTGCTGCAGCACACGGCGTGAAAAACAGGGGGTAGGGTGTAGCGTTTAGGGTGTAGGAACGGCGCCGGACGGGAGTTCGGCGCCCTTTCTTTTGGGAGCGGGCAGGACGATTACTTCCGCTGATAACCCTCGATCTTGGCGACGCGTATACCGCGGCATTTCGTTTGGGCGCGGAATATGGATCCGGTGATTATCACCTGACGAACACCGTTGCCGTTGTCCTCAACTATGCAGTCGACCACGTTATCCGTTCCCCATCCGTCGATCGAAATCTGCGAAGCATCCATCAACTGCAGCGTCAGGGTGACTGCGTTCGCGCGAATGCGTGACCACCGCACTGGGCGGATTTCGTGGATAATCGCGGAGGGCGAAACTCACATTTACGGTCGGACCATCTTCAAGCAGCTCAATTCTCATGAGCCGCACGGAAGATAAAGATGGCTCTTCGCCACAAGTCGATGAGACCGCTTCCGGATTATCTAAGAATGAGGTCCACATAAGCTGCTACCAGATGCGTACGCGATCGTCTGGGGCGAGGTACAGGTCCTGTCCGGGCTGCACGTTGAAGGATTTGTACCAGGCGTCGGAATTGCGCACAACGTCGGCGCGGTATTGCGCGGGGCTGTGGCCGTCGGTGAGAACCTGGCGGCGGAGCGCGGCTTCGCGGGCCTTGGAGCCCCAGTCCTGGCCGAAGGCGATGTAGAACTGCTGATCGCCGGTGAAGCCGTCCTGCTCGGGAGCCTCTTTGCCGTCGAGCGACGCGTGGAATGCGTCATAGGCAGCGGCGACGCCGCCGAGGTCGGCGATGTTCTCATCGATGGTCTGTTTGCCGTTGACGTGAACTCCTGGGAACGGCTCATACGCGTCGTACTGCTTCTCCAGCCTCTCGGCTTGCTGCTCGAAATGCTCGTGGTCGGCGGCCGTCCACCAGTTGCGCACGCGGCCCTTTGAGTCGAAAGCGCTGCCTTCAGCGTCGAAGGTGTGGCTGATCTCGTGACCGATGACCGCGCCGATGGCGCCGTAGTTTGCAGCGGCTGGCGCCTTGGGATCGAAGAAAGGCGGCTGAAGAATCGCTGCGGGAAAATTGAGCGCGTTCTGCAGCGGCAGGTTCACCGCGTTGACGGTCTGCGGCTCCATGGACCACTCATGGCGGTCGACCACGTGGCCAATGCGGGCGATTTGCGTCTGATACTTCCAGATCGATGCGCGCCAGGAGTTGCCGAACGCGTCGTCGCGATGCACTTCGTAGTCGGAATAATCTTTCCAGGTTTCGGGATAGCCGATGCCCACATAGAGAGTGTCCAGTTTCGCCTGGGCCTCGGCGCGCGTGGAGTCTGCAAGCCAGGGCAGCGCGGCGAGGCGTTTGTGGTAGGCGGCAATCAGGTTCGCGACCATCGCCTGCGCCTGCGCTTTGGCTTCGGGCGGGAAATACTTCTGCGCGTAGATTTGTCCGACTGCGTCGCCGAGATACGCGTTCACCATGCCGACGCCGAGACGCCAGCGGGGCTGCTGCTGGGTGACGCCGGACATGGCGGTTCCGAAGAAAGAGAACTGCTCGGCAGCCAGGGCGTGGGGCAGAACCGCGGCGTATTCCTCCACGAGATGAAAGGCGAGCCAGTCCTTCCACGTGTCGACGGGCGTGGAGGCGACCAGCGCGGCTTCCCCGGTGAGCGCGGTGGGCGTCCACACCATGAACTGCTGCTGTTGACTCAGACCGGCGCCGGCGAAGTACGCGTCCCATTCGAGGCCGGGCGCTTTAGCCCCAAAGTCGGCGCGATGCCACAGGTTGTTGGCTTTGCTGATGTCTTCGATGTCGGCGAGCGAAATGTGCGTCTCGGCGATCGCGTGTTCCAGAGCAATGACGCGTGCAGCGCGTGCATCCGGATCGTCGAATCCGGCCAGCTTGAGCATAGAGGCGACGTGCGCCGCGTACTTCGTGCGCAGGTCCTTCATGTGCTCGCTGTCATCGAGGTAGTAGCTCCGGCTCGGCAGTTCGAGTCCGCCCTGGAGCAGGTAAGGCACGTAGTGATCGGAATCCTGGAAGCCTGGGGCGATCCAAAGACCGAGGAAGTTCGGGGTGGTGAAGACGGCATTGTTGAGCAGATCGACATCGGCGCGCAGCGTTTTGCCGAGGGCGAAGGCGAGTTCGCGCTGGCTGCGAATCGCGGCAATGGCGGCCAGATGCGGCTCGAGCGGTTTCATCCCCAGGGCCTCGACGGCCGCCTCATCCATATATGCGTTGTAGAGGTCGGCGATCTTGCGGGCGTTGGAGCCGGCGGGCGCGTTCGATTTCACTTCTTCTTCAATGATGGCGGCAACGTTTTTGTTGCTCTGGTCACCGAGGATAGTGAAGACGCCGATGCCGGCGCGGTCGGCGGGAATCTCGGTGCGGCCGATCCATCCGCCATTGGCGTAGAGGTAGAAGTTGTCGCCCGGCTTGACGGAGGGGTCCATGTTGGCGACGCGAATGCCGTGGGTGGCGGAGGCGTCGGCGGCAGCGGGATTTTCCTGGGCGGGAACGAGAGAAGCAGTCAGCAGAAACGCCGCGAGAGCGGCGAGCGAGACGCGCAGTGGCATGGCGGGCTCCTTCAGTGCGGAACGAAACTCGGATCATAGCACGCAGGCGAGGAGACCGCGCCCGGGGGCGAGGAAATGGGTTCAAGGGTCGCGGGTCGATGGTGAACGGGTGCTGCCGACGCTGGAAATGCGGTCAGCGTTCCGCGCGCTGGGACGTGGATTTGTCGAGCTCGCGGTAGATTTCTTCGTTGCGAACGATAGCTTGCACGTATTCGCGCGTTTCGGTGAATGGGATGGACTCAACGAATTCGTCGATGCCGTGGTAGCTGCCGATGCTTTGCCAGTCGGTCACGCGATCATCGCCGGCATTGTAGGCGGCGAACGCATATTCGGGCTGGCCGCCAAACTTGTCGAGCATCTGGCGAAGGTAGTGGGTGCCGAGCAGGATGTTCGTGGATGGGTTCAGCAGATCGTCGGTGCGGAAGTGATGGATGCCTTCTTCTTTGGCCATGGAGCGGCCGACGGCGGGAAGGAGCTGCATGAGGCCGTAGGCGTTCTTGTTCGAAACCGCGCCGGGATTGAACTCGGTCTCCTGGCGGATGAGTGAGGCGACCATGTAGGGGTCGAGGCCGTTCTTCTCGGCGTCGGCTTTGATGTCGGGCCAGTAGTTTTGCGGGAAGAGGATCTTCCAGTAGGCGACCGGGATGGCCTCAAGGGGCGCGGACGTGTAGAAGGGCAGCGCGCGCTTTAGGAGGCGCATGGCGCGCCAGGATTCGCCGTAGGAAGCGAAGATTTCGGCCTCGGCGAATGCGCCCCATTCTTCGCTGCCGTCAGCGGCGCGAATCTCGGGCTCGATGTACTCATTGAGACCGGCGTTGGCGAGCAGCTGCGCTTTCACGACGTGGGGATCGTCGTCGGGCACGTCGTCGGTGAGCTCGGGGACCGGCTCGGCTTGGAGCGCATCGAGAGCTGGAATGGAGTCGGGGGTGACGGCGCCCAGTTGGGTGAGCCGCTGCTGTGACAGCATGCCGAAGTAATAGTGCGGATAGACGCGGACGATCGCTTTGTAATACGCCGCGGCCGTCGCTGGTTTGTGCTCCTGCTCTTCGTAGATGCGGGCGCGCCAATAGAGGGCGTCGGAGGTTTCGCGGCCCTGGGGCCAGGAGTGAATCTGCTCGTCGAAGATGCGGGCTGCCTCTGTGTAATTGCCCAGGCGATAGTTCAGCCAGCCGGTGCGCCAGTGGGAAGCGGGGGCATATTTCGACGTGGGAAAGCGCTTTGCCAGCTCGCCGTAATAGGTGATGGCGTTGGGATAATCTTTGCGCAGCAGATACATATTGCCGCTGGAGTAGAGGGCCTCGGCCAGCCAGGGGCTGGAGGGGAACCGCGTTTCCATCTGAGAAACGAGGGACTGCTGCGTGCCGGTGTCGTCGTGGTCGCGGGCGAGCTCCATGAGAAGGTACATGCGGCGCGCGCCGGCTTCGTCGTTGGTGTCGGGGATGGCGTTCAGCTCGTTTGCGGAGAGACGCTTCATCTTCCAGTCGCATTCGGCTGCGGCGGCGAGCAGCGCGTTGCGGGCGGCATCCTCGCCGGCGAGCTGGCCTGCGAGCGAGCGGTATTCCTCTTCGGCATCGGCGTAATGGCCCGCATCGTAGAGGGCGTCGGCGTGGCGGCGGCGCTCGGTGGGCGAGAGCGAGGTGAGCACGCCGCCAGTGATGAGCCGGGCGCGCGCGTAGCCGGCCTCGATGCTGAGCGGGTAGTCGAGATAGACGTGCCGGTACAGCTCGTTCGCGTCCGCCGCGTGGCCAGCTAGAGCCTGGGCCTTCGCTTCCGCTAACTGGAAGTCGGCGTGGCCGGCGATGGGTTCGCCCTGATGCCGCTTCAGAATCGCCAGCGCACGCTGCGGGTCGCCTTCCTGGCTGAACAGGTTGGCCTGGAGCACGGGAACGCTGGACACGAAGATGCTGTCGGGATATTTGGTGACGAAGTCGTTGAGGACCAGTTCGGCCTGGGCGAGCTGATTGCTTTGCAGATAGGCCTGCGCGGTGAGGTAGTCGGCGTAGTCAGCGAGCACGCCGTCAGGGTGGGCGGTGGTGGCGCCATCCAGACGTGCTGACCGCAGCGCTGTCACGGCGTCAGCATATTTTTGGTCGAGCAGGTCAGCGTGGCCGAGAGCGAGATATGCAGCGGCTGCTGCTTCTCCTGAGTGACCGTGCGCCCAGCCGGAAACCCCGGCATAGGCGGCGGGCGTGCGATTCTGGGCGAGCTGCTGAGCCATCGGGCGCAGTTGTGACGAGGCCACGAAGGCGCTGCGAATGCGATGGGAGCGGGCGATTTCGCGCGCGGTGAGCGGGCGGCGGTGCGTACGGCGGCGGTGGGCGGCGGTCGTTCGCATGCGGGATGTTGCGTGCGAGGCGTGGTGTGTGAATCGGGCAGCTGCGCTGGTGGACGCGTGAGCGTTGCTCGGAACGTGGTGGTGGGACTTCTTCTTTTCCGTCTGTTTGTGCGTCGATGTGGCGGCGTTCGTCGACTGGGATCCGCGCGCCGGAGCGGCGAGCAGGAGGGCGATGACGGCCAGCAGAGCCGTCCCCGGGCCGATGGACGCAAAAAGCCGCGACCGGGCGGGTTGGGAGGCTGCATCCCCGCCCTGCACTGCTTTTTCTGGATTGCTCTGCGCAGTAAACAACTGCTCGTTCTTCTCTGCTCTATTGGCTGACCGCGACATCCGCACCCTCTGGTTCCACTGTAAGACGAAACGGCGGAGATTCCGGAGCGGAAAATCCTGGATGCGCTGGAAAAGTTGCTTACGTGAGTACCCCGCAGCCATGGGAGCGCCGCGAGGCTCTCCTTGACAGTCTGGGAGAGCAGGGTTATTCTCCTAGCCAATCTGGGAGAAGCGGTTTCATGGGGAACGACACGCCAATCGATTTATTGCAGGGAACGCTGGACATGCTGGTGCTGAAGGCCGTGTCGCTGGGGCCGCTGCATGGCTATGGGGTGTTGCTGCGGATTCAGCAGATTTCGCAAAACCGGCTGGAGATCCAGCAGGGATCGCTGTATCCGGCGCTGTACCGGCTGGAGCACGAGGGGTGGATTGCGGGCGAGTGGGGCCAAAGCGAAAACAAGCGGCGGGCACGCTTCTATCGGCTGACGGCGGCGGGACGGCGGCGGCTGGAGGCGGAGGCGAAGAAGTGGCATGAGTTTGCGGGGGTGGTCGGGACGATTCTGGGCGCGGCGCCCCAGGGGTGAGGGCACGTTGCTGATGAGAGGAAATCCCACATCTGCCAACTTCGGGCGGATGTGGTGCACCCGGCGGTCGATGGTGAGAGCGAGGCGGCGATGAGTTTGCGGAGCAGGGTGGCGACGTGGTGGCGGGCGGTTGGGCGGCAGAGCGATGTGGACGCGCAGGTGGATGAGGAACTGCAGTTTCACATCGAGAGCTACGCCGAGGACCTGATGCGGCTCGGCGTGCCGCGCGAGCAGGCGATGCGGCGGGCGAAGGCAGAGATCGGGAGCATGGCGGCGGTGCGGGAGCGATCGCGGCAGGCGTGGGGGACGCGCTGGTTCGACGAGCTGCGCGGGGATGTGCGGTACGCGCTGCGCATGCTCGCCAAGAGCCCGGGATTTGCGGAGGTGGCGGTGGGATCGCTGGCTCTGGGCATCGGGGCGAACACGGTGATCTTCACGGCTGCGCAGCACATGCTGCTGGACCGTCTGCAGGTGCCGCATCCGGAACAGCTGAAGCTGTTCGCCTGGACGGAGCCGCAGGATGGCGTGGTGCAGGAAATGTGGGGCAACTTCGACTCTCTTCCTGGCGGCGGCGAGATCTCGACGTCGTTTTCCTATCCGGTGTACGAGCAAATGCGGCGCACGAACCGATCGCTGGCGGATATCTTCGCGTTTAAGAATCTGGGGCGGTTGACGGCGGCGATCGATGGCCAGGCGGAGCCGGTAAATGCGGAGATGGTGTCGGGGAATTACTACTCGGCGCTGGAAGTGCGGCCGCAGCTGGGACGCGGGATTCAGGAAGCAGACGACGGGGCCGTGGGCAGCGGGCCGGTGGTGACGATCAGCGACGGGTTCTGGGCAAAGCGGTTTGGCCGGTCGCCGGCGGTGATCGGGAAATCGATTCTGGTGAATGCGAAGCCGTTGACGATTGTGGGGGTGAATCCGCGGGGCTTCACGGGGGCGTTTTCAGCCCAGGAGAGCCCGGACATTTATTTCCCGCTGAGCATGCAGCCGATTGTTTCGCCCATGGACCTGGGGAACGAGTCGAAGACGCTGCTGGAAACCGATGCGATGTGGTGGTTGCTGGTGATGGGACGGCTGAAGCCGGGCGTGCCGGCAGCGACGGCCAATGCTGCGCTGAACGTGGAGTTGAATGCGGCCGTGCGCGGCACGATGACCGTGAAGAAGGACAGCCAGGTGCCGCGGCTGGTGCTGGAGGATGGGAGCCGCGGACAAAACCCTTTCGCCGAAGACATGACGAAGCCGGTAGCCGTGCTGATGGGACTGGCCGGATTTGTTCTGTTGCTGGCATGCGCGAACCTAGCAAATCTGCTGCTGGCGCGGGCGGGAGGGCGGCAGCGGGAAATGAGCGTGCGGCTGGCACTGGGGGCGGGGCGGGTGCGCATCCTGCGGCAGATGCTTACGGAGAGCCTGCTGCTGGCGGGCCTCGGCGGGGCAGCGGGGCTGCTGCTGGCGTGGGCGGTACGGAATGCGATTCCCCGGCTGTTGTCGGATTCATGGAGCCCGCCAGCGTTTCGGGCGCATTTCAGCTGGCCGATCTTCGCCTTTGCAGCGGGGGTTTCGCTGGTGACGGGCCTGCTCTTTGGACTGGCACCGGCGTGGCAGGCCACGCGCGTGCAGGTGACCAGCGGGTTAAAGGATGCGGGGCAGACGGTGACGCACCGGCGGCGCGGGCTGGCGGGCAAGAGCATCGTGGTGGTGCAGGTTGCGCTTTCGATGCTGCTGGTGGTGGGCGCGGGGCTGTTTGTGCAGACGCTGATGCGGCTGGGGAGCACTCCCATCGGATTCCGCTCGCGCAATCTGCTGCTCTTCAGTTTGCAACTGCCGCAAACGCGGTATCCCGGCACGAAGAGCCTGCCGGCGCTGCACGAGATTGAGACGAAGCTGGCGGCCATTCCAGGCGTACACGCGGTGACGCTCACCCGTCTTCCGCTTGTGTCGGGGAACGCATCGAACAGCTCCTTCCTGGTCGAGGGCCAGCCGGATGCAACCGGCAAATCTTCGACCGCGATGGTCAACGATGTGGGATCCGATTTCTTCTCGACGTTCGGTATTCCCATCATTGCCGGACGCGGTTTCCAAGCGAGCGATACGATGACATCGCGCAAGGTAGCGGTGGTCAACGAAAGACTGGTGAAACAGTTCTTTCCAAACCAGAACCCGATCGGCCGCACTTTCAAAACGGACAAAAATGCTCCGTCGGAAATTGAGATTGTCGGAGTGTGCGGAGACGCCAAGTACTACACCCTGCGGCAAGATCCGCCGCCGACGTACTACACCCCATACCTGCAGAATGCCGACGGGGTGTCGGAGGCGACTTATGCGGTCGCCACGCAAACGCCGGGGCAGTCTCTTTTGCCTTCGCTGCGCGATGCAGTGGCCTCGGTGGATCGTAACCTGCCGCTGCTGGATGTGCGCACGCAGGACGAGCAGATTGCTGCCAGCATGCAGCAGGAGCGGATCTTCGCGAACCTGACGGGCGGATTCGGCGTGCTGGCGCTGCTGCTGGCGTGCATTGGGATCTACGGGATTATGGCCTACTCCGTGTCGCAGCGAACGAATGAGATTGGGATTCGCATGGCGCTGGGAGCGCAGCCGGCGCGTGTGCTGCGCATGGTTTTCCGGGAGGCGTGGTGGATTGCGGCGATCGGCGTGGCGGCGGGACTGGGTGGCGCGCTGGCGCTGGGACGGCTGATTGGGGCGATGCTGTACGGGCTCAAGCCGTGGGACCCGGCGACGCTGGGCGGCGCGGCCGCGCTGCTGATTGCGGTTGCGCTGGGCGCGAGTTGGATTCCTGCGCGAAGAGCGGCGGGGGTGGATCCCATGCGAGCTCTGCGCCATGAGTGAGGGATTAGGGTTGGGGCGAGCCTTCGGCGCATGGGGGCCACTCACACCAAAGCAGGGCTTGAATGGGGCACCCGCATGAGTGAGGGACTAGGTTTAGTAGGGGGCGGCGGTATCGACCGGCGTGGGTTCGATGACGATGGCGCCGGTCATCTGGTCGTGACCTTTGCCGCAGGCGATGCTGCAGCGCATGGGATAGACGCCGGGCGTCTGGGCGAGAAAGCGCACATGGGCCGGCTTGCCGGGCTGGATTGGCTCGTTGATGCCGAGGGCGGGGACGTTGAATCCGTGCTCGACGTCGGCCGTGGAAACCACGAACTCGACGCGGGCTCCCTGTGGCACGGCGATGCGGGCGGGGACGATCGCCCATTTCTTCATGACAATGTTGCGAACGAAGTCGGGAGGGCCGGAGTAAGCCGGAGTCTTTTTGCGGCAGCCGCTCATCGAAAGAAGCAAAGGCACTGTGCAAAGAAGCACGGTTGCGGCCTTTGCCGCCGCAATGCTGCCCCATTTAGTATGGAGGACAGGCCCGTTGTCCGCTGCGGTCACAATTCTGAAGCCTCTCATGTCTTCATCCATCCAATCACAGGGAACCGCTGAAGTTCATCCTGACGTTCGGCTCGTGGAGCGGGCGCGGCAGGGGGATATGGCGGCGTTCGAGAAATTGGTGCGGCAGTACGACCGCCAGGTTTTTCGCATCGCCAACCATATCGTCCAGAACCGCGAAGACGCCGAGGACGTGGTGCAGGATGCGTTTCTCAAGGCGTACGAAAAGCTCGACCAGTTCCAGGGGAATTCGAAGTTTTACACGTGGCTGGTGCGCATCGCAGTGAACGAGGCGCTCATGCGGCTGCGGAAGCGGCGTACGGGCCGGATGGTCTCGATCGACGAAGATGTAGAGACCGAAGAAGGCTCGATGCCGCGGGATCTTGCGGACTGGAGCCCCGATCCTGAAGCGATGTACGGGCAATCGGAGATGGCGGAGATTCTGCGCAAGACGATTCAGGGATTGCCGCCGGGGTTCCGCGTCGTATTTGCGCTGCGCGACGTGGATGGGCTTTCCACGGAAGAAACAGCGGAGACGCTGGGGCTGAGCATTCCGGCGGTCAAGTCGCGGCTGCTGCGCGCGCGGCTGCAATTGCGGGAACGGCTGAGCCGGTATTTCAAGAAGCGTGACGGCGGCATGTCCCGTGGAAAACAGGATGGTGTGAAGTGACCTGCACGGAGTTTTTGGCGCAGCTGGACGAAATGCTCGATCAGGACGCGGCCCTTCCGCTGCGCGCGGACCTGGAAGAGCATCTGCGCGAGTGCGAGCATTGCGAGATCACGCTGAACACGACGCGCAAGACGATTCAGATCTACCGCAGTCACGAGCTCTATGAACTGCCCGACGACCTGCGCGAGCGGCTGCACAAGGCAATTCTGGCGAAGTGCCGGAAGTGCTGAACAGCGGGTATAGGGATTAGAGGATAGGGTATAGGTCGCAGTGGTTCACGCGACTGCCGAAGGTCCAGGCGCAAATGCCGGACGAAGTCAGCAAAAAAATTAGCGGCGGCGGGTGACTGCGATGACGCGGTGCGTGGCATCGATGGTCGCGAGAACTTGCCACGAAAATTGCTGGTTGGCGGCGATTTCGTGCTGAAACCAGTTGTTTCCGGTCTCGTCGAGGACGACGAAAGACGGGTGACTGAGCACCTGCGGCATGTCGAGCACGTGGCCGGCCAGGTAACCGTCGCGGCGATAATTTTCCATCAAATGATAAGCGCCGACGGCGGCGGGCAGACCGGCCAGAGCTGAGTCCCAGTCGAGGGGAAACTGCACCGTGGCGGGATGCGCGCTGTAACGCAGAACCACCAGAAAGTCCGGAGCCCAGTCGCACACGATGGGGCGGCCGGCGGCGAGCTGGTCGATGCGGGCGACGTCGAGGAAATCAGGCTTCGCAGCAAGGACAGTCACCGGTAGCAGGAGCAGCGCGACGATGCCGAGGACAAGGGCTCCGGTTCCGCGTGTGAAACGGTCGGCCCATCCCGCGGCGAGGATGCCCACTCCCAATGCAGACGGCAGAAGGTAGCGCGCGACCCATATGGGCGTGACGAGATGAGACACGGCGAAGAAAATGACGGGCGCGAAGACGAGAGCGAGACCGATCCAGTAGGCCGCGCGCTGGCGGGGTGACGCAGAGCGCAGCGCGTAGAATGCAGCGGCTACGATGCCGGCGACGCAGAAGATCGCGCACGCCCATCCGATCACGACGCCAAACAGCGTTCCATGCAGCGCGGGAAAGTACAGGCCGGCAAAAATCCACGAAGATAACCCGATCAGCAGATCGACGATGGTGGGCGCGAGAATCCAGCCGTGGGGCTTGCCGACGGCCATCGACGCGCGAATGGCAGGAAGCCAGGGAAGAAGCGCGAGCCATCCTGCTGCGCCGCAGTGCCAAACTTTCCAGCGCACACGTTTCTGCTGCAGATCGGCGATGCACAACCCGAGCAGCATGAGACCGGCAAAGAGAAGGCCGAGCACATGGCCGAGCACGACACCCGCCTGACTGAGCGCCAGCAGAGCGAGGTCGCGGCCGCGGGGGCGCTCCATATCCGAGACGCGCAGCAGTTGGGCGATGGCCAGCGCACACAGCAGGAGATAGAGGCCATAACCGCGCGCTTCAGCATTTTGGCCGGGGACGATCATGGAGGAAAACAGGCCAAAGGTGACGCCGAGGAACGCCGAGCGCGCGCTGAAGCAACGGCGCAAAGCGGCCATCAGAACGAGATAGGCGCCGCAAACGCCGATGGAGGAGTAGAGGCGGAGGGAGAGATCGCTGACCCCAAAAACATGCGCCCAGGGCCAGGCCGTCAGATAAAAGAGCGGCATGCCGGCGCCGCCGAGTCGTGTGAGCGCGTGCATCAGGTGCGAAAGCGACGGGTCGCTCACTTCAATACGGGTGAACACCTCGTCGGCCCACTCCTGCTTTTTGAGGGAAAGCAAAACGCAGGAACCGAGCAGCGTGAACACGCCGAGCGCGGGAAAGAGCCAGCGGTAGAGGAAACTCTCCTCAACTGCTGCGGTCCTGGGCTCAGCCGGTTGGGAAACGACAGACGGGGTCATAGCGATGCGCGATTCCCTGCCCGACTGCCGCTCTGGCAGATCGACGTGTTCGGGGCGAGGATGCCTCTATTGTCGACCGGCAAAGGTGTTCCAGGCTATGACGCTTTCATGGGATGAAGATTTGGCGCGGGGTAAGCGCTGCATGTGCGGAGCGGTGCCGCAGATAGACTAAAGGGGAGACAGAACCATCTGACTTCCCAGGAGTTCATCGCATGTCAGAAGTGAAGATTACCGTTCGCCCCAATGGGCCGTATCGCGTGGAAGGACCCGTGAAGCTGGTCGATGCCGAGGGGCGTGAATGGGATTTGACCGGAAAGCCCGCCTTTTCGCTGTGCCGCTGCGGAGCGTCGGTGAACAAACCGTTTTGTGACGGAAACCACTCGAAGATGGGATTCCAGGCGGCAGAAGCCGCCGTGAAGGCCGAGGATAGCGCCGTGCCGGGCGCAGATCCGACGATGCCGGTGAAAATTTAGGAGCCGCGATTCGCGGACCGATGCGCTGCAGTCCGCCGCAGTCGCCGGAGCCACAGTTTTTCGCGACACGCAGCGGCAGCCGATCAGCGGCTTTTGAGGAATTGCAGCACCAACTCGCGCTGCCGCGGACCATCGAGCTCCACGAGCACGACCCGCTGCCAGGTGCCGAGGACGAGCGAGCCGGAGTCGACCGGCAGCGTGAGACCGGTTCCGATGAGCGACGACAAGATGTGGTCGGGCACATGTTCCGGATTGTGCGGATGCCGGTATTTTAGCTTCGGCATCATGGCCTCAAAAGCATCGAGCATGTCGAGATCGGTCCCGGGATCCAGGTCGGCGGTGGTCAGCGCGGCGGTGGTGTGCAGAACCGTCAGGCAGCAGATCCCGGTGTCCGCGGGCAGCAGCGCGGCGACCTCATCGGTGATATCGATGACTTCGCGCTTGCGATGAGTCGGAACGATAAATTTGCGCATCGGTTAGCTGCCAGCTGTTAGCTGCTCTATCTGGGCCCTCAGGTCGAGTCTTTCGCTCGAGGAAACCACCCCAGGTCCGCCCCCTCCTATTGCGGCGGGTTCTGCTGATTGTCCTGCTGGCTGTTGTCCTTTTTGCCGAAAAGCTTGGACCAGAAACCGCGCTTTTTCTTTTTCTGATCCTGATTCTGACTGTCAGTCTGATCCTGAGCGGCCGCAGGCTGCGCGGGCGCTGCCTGCTGCGTGGGCGGAGGCAATGGCGGCTGGGCAACACGCTGCGGCGCGGGCGGCGGGTTCACCGGACGCTGCCCGAGGCCGAAGATCTTCTGGAAGATATTCCGCTGATCGCCCATGGAGTGGTCGCACGTGTCGGTGGGCTGCGTCCCGTCGAGGAAGGCCGCCGTGTAGTCCTGCGGGCAGGAGTCGTCGGCGAGGAGATTCGTGTTGTCGTCGAGGCGCACCTGGATGACGCCGGGCGGCGGCACAAAGTCGCGGGTGTCAGAGTACTGGGGCAGATTCACCGCGTTTTTCATGAAGTCGGCCCAGATGGGCGCCGCGGCGAAGGCGCCTTCGATCTTGATGTCGCTGTAGTCGTCGTTGCCCACCCAGACGATGCAGAGCAGGTTGCTGGTGAATCCGGCGAACCAGGCATCATGCGAGGTGCCGGTTTTGCCGGCAGCAGGCGAGCGGAAACCCCAGTTGCGCACCTCGGCTCCAGTGCCGTGGGGATTATTGAGCACCTGCTCCATCATGCTGACCGTGAGATAGGCCGCGCGCGGATCGAGAACCGGCTTCGTTTGCGGCGCGTAATCGGCCATGACATCGCCGTTGGGCGCGCGAACCGAAGCGACGAGCCAGGGGTCGATCTTGATGCCGCCGTTGGCAAAAACGGTATAGGCTCCCGCCATCTGCAGGGGCGTGGCGTCGTAGGAGCCGATGGCCATGGCGGGCGTCGCCTCCACTGAAGTGATGCCCGAGTCCCGCGCCAGCGAGGCGACGTTATCGAGGCCGACCATCTCGGCAAGCGTGATGGTGGGGTTGTTCAGCGAGCGGTAGAGCGCTTCGACGGCGGGTATGTCGCCGTAGTACTTGTTCTCGAAATCGCGCGGCGAGTAGATCTGATTGTTGCCGTAAGCAAAGTCGGTCTGCGCATCGTGCAGCAGCGTGACCGGAGTAAAGACCGCGCTGCTGCCATTAGCATTCGTCAGGGGCGTTCCGGCAATGGCCGTGTTGAAGGCTGCGGCATAAACGAACGGCTTAAAGATGGAACCGGTTGGACGGTGGGAAACGGCGTGATCGAACTGGCTGATGCCGTAATTGCGGCCGCCGACCAGCGCGAGCACCTGGCCGGTGTGGGGATTGAGAGCGACGAGAGCGACCTGCGGGTAGATGGTCTTCGGCGGCGCTTCTCCTTTGCGCTCGGCAATGCGGGCGAGGCGAGCGAAATGGGCGGTCACGAGCGCATCGACTTTCTTCATGCCGTCCGCGACGGCGTCCTGCGCCACCTGCTGCAGCTGCGGATCGATCGAGGTGTAGATGCGCAGGCCCTGCTGGTTGTATTCCGTGTCGCCGAGGCGCTGGATGAGCTGATCGCGGACAAGATCAACAAAATAGGGAGCTTCGCCGGCGTCGAACGCGCCTGGCACGATGTCGAGCGGCGCGGCTTTGGCCTGCTCGGCCTGTTCCTTGGTGATGGCGCCGGTTTCCACCATGGAATCAAGGACGAGATTGCGGCGCTCGAGCGCGCGATCGGCGTGCCGGTAGGGATTGAGGCGGCTGGGGCTCTGGATGATCCCGGCCAGCGTTGCGCATTCGGGGAGCGTGAGCTTGCTGACGTCCTGGCCGAAGTAAGCCTGCGCGGCCTCGCCAAAACCATCGATGGAGAAGCTGCCGCGCTGCCCCAGCGGCACCTCATTGGCGTACATCTGGAAGATTTGCTTCTTGGTGAAACGATGCTCAAGCTGGAATGTAATGATGATCTCGATCAGCTTCCGCTTGAGGTGCTTTTGCGGCGAGAGGAAGAAGCCGCGGGCGAGCTGCATGGTGAGGGTGGAGCCGCCCTGGCTGTAATGGCCGCTGCGGAGGTCGTCGAGAAGGGCGCGGACGAGGCTGGTATAGTCGACGCCCCCATGGTGGAAGAAATTGCGATCCTCAATGGCTGTGACCGCCGGCACCAGGTAAGGGGGCAACTCGTCGTAGGTGATCAGGCGGCGCTTGGCGTGGTTCTGATCGGAAAGACCGGTGACGAGCAGCGGCTCCAGTTCATATGCGGCGAATTGCTGGCTGTTGTCGCCGACGATTTGAGTGACCGAGCCCTCAGCGAAGCTGATGGTGGCAGAATCCTGCGAGTGGTAGGACTGCGGACCAGGGTGAACAGTGATGGAGGCGGCGTTGAGCGCGTAGGTCCCCATGGGCGAGGCGGCGCCCTGGCCATCCACTGAGTAGCCGGCCTGCTGAAGTTCGGTGGCGACCTCCTGGGGGCTGAGTTTTTGGCCGGGACGCACTTCGGCCGGCGCCGCGTAGATCTTTGCGGTCTGGGTGAAGAGAGGCTCTTTGAGCCGGTCGTCGACGACGTGGCCGTACTGGACCCAGTAGAACGAAACCACGATGAATCCGAGCAGGAGCGAGACGGTAACCAACATGCCCGCGACGAGCAGGATTTTGCGCCCGGTGATGCTCACCTTGTACCGGGGAACTTTGACTTTAACTGGCAAATTCTGATGCCCCTCTGATGCTTCAGACGAGTCGGATGCCGAAATGGACATCGGCGCCGGCGGCTGAAGGTTATGCAGGCTGATACGCCGCGGCTTGACCGCGAAGTTCCGCGGCCACATCGGCAATGGCCACGTCGCGCGAGGAGGTACCGGACCGGATCACCAGCTCGACTTTGCCCTCGGCGGCCTTCTTGCCCACGGTGACCCGGTACGGGATACCGATCAGGTCCGCATCTTTGAACTTTACGCCTGCGCGTTCATCTCTGTCGTCGAGCAGGACGTCGAAACCGGCGGTCTCAAGCTGGCTGGCCACGGTCTCGCCGGCGGAGCGCAGAGCTGGATCCGCGACATTCGTGACCGTGACGACCACATCGAAGGGCGCGATGGAAGGCGGCAGCCAAAAACCATTGGCGTCGTTGTTCTGCTCAATGGCCGCGGTGAGAATGCGCTCGACGCCGATGCCGTAGCAGCCCATGATGGGCGTGACTTCTTTGCCGTTCGCATCGAGGACGCGGGAGCCCATCTTTTCGGTATAGCGGGTGCCGAGCTTAAAGATGTGGCCGACCTCAACCGCTCGAGCGACCTTGAGCGGCTGGCCGCACTGGGGGCAACCTTCGCCTTCAAGGACATTGCGGATGTCGGCGACGACGGTCCAGGTGAAGTCGCGCCCTGGAACGACGTTGCGGTAATGGTAGTCGAGCTTGTTGGCGCCGCAGACCAGGTTCTGGCGGTTCTCGAGGCCGGGATCGAGGATCACGTTCAGTTTGCCGTCGTTGATCTTCTGCGCGGGATCGACACCGACCGGACCGAGATAGCCAGCCGGGCCGTGGAGCCACTGCTCCAGTTCCTCGGCCACCATGGGGCGCACCTCGGTCGCGCCGACCAGGGCGAGGAGTTTCGACTCATTCACGAAGTGATCGCCGCGCAGAAAGACGGCGACCGGCTGCCACGACTGCGCGTCGAGCGAGCTCTTTCTTGCATCACTGCCTGGTTTTGGGATCTTCGCCATGTAGGCGACGCACTTGACGTCGGAGCTGGGTTCGATGCCGAAGAACTTCGCGACGTCGACGATCTCCGCCTGTCCCGGGGTGGAAACCAGCTCAAGAGTTCCGTCGCCGGTGCGCTCCATCTCTTTAACCGGGGCAAGGCTGGATTTGGCCTTCTCCAGATTCGCGGCATAACCGCAGACAGCGCAGCTGGCGATCAGGTCCTCGCCGGCGTCGGTATAGACCATGAATTCCTGCGACTGGGAGCCGCCCATCGCGCCTGAGTCGGCCTCCACCACAACAAAGTTAAGCCCGGAGCGCGTAAAGATCGCGCGATAGGCGCCGTCGTGCAGATCGTAGCTGCGATCGAGGCCAGCCTGATCGAGATCGAAGCTGTAGCTGTCTTTCATGATGAACTGGCGCACGCGCAGCAGTCCCGAGCGGGGGCGTGGCTCGTCGCGGAATTTTGTCTGAATCTGATACCAAATCTGCGGCAGTTGCTTGTAGCTGCGCAGTTCGTTGCGCGCGATGTCCGTCATCACCTCTTCGTGGGTCATGCCCAGGCACAGGTCGGCGCCTTTGCGGTCCTTAAGCCGGAACATGTTGTCGCCCATCGTGGTCCAGCGGCCGCTCTCGCGCCACAGTTCGGCGGGCTGGAGGGTCGGCAGCAGGAATTCCTGGCCGATTTTGTCCATTTCGTCGCGCACGATGCCCATGATGCGATTCATCGACCGCTGGCCGAGGAACAAATAGGAGTAAATACCGGCGGCGAGCTGCCGGATGTATCCAGCGCGGACGAGGAATTTGTGGCTCGCCACTTCGGCGTCGGCCGGAGCTTCGCGGAGGGTAGGAATAAAGAGCTTCGACCAGCGATGCATGATGAGCAGTGTGCCTTTCGATCCCGGAGCGTGGCCCCGCCGGGGCTGCGCCGCGGGAAATTCCCGCATCCGGTGAAGCGCGGAGGGGATTTGGGTGCAAAACTCTATTTTAAATGCCCGAGGCGGGCTGCGCTCAGGACGCTGGCTCTGAACCGAAGGCGTCGCAGACCTGCTGGACAAGAACGGAAATCTCCACCGGGCGCTGCGTGTCGACGGTGATGACCGGGCCGAGGGCAAACGGCCCTTCGTAGACTGCGAGCTGCTCGGAGGACATTTCTTTCAGCGCGTGCGCCGGATGTCGGGGCTGGAGCCTTGCGCGTTCGCCAAAACGGCGGGCGGCTTCCGGCAGCGGAAGAACGCAGCAGACTTCGACCAGCCGGACATCCGGGGCGGCGAGTAGGTCACAGACCCTCTCACGCTCATGAACATCGCGGGTGCGGAAGTTCGCCTCGAGCACCACATGAGGAATATGGGGCGCCAACGCCCACAGCAGATCCATCGCTGCCAGGCTGAGGCGGTGGGAGAATTCCACGTCGCCGGCCGGCCCGTTGAGCGAGGTGAAGAGGGATTCCTTGATGTCGTCCTTGGTAAGAAGGGCAAAGCCCAGAGCGTGGGCGAGCGGGCGCGCCACAGTGGTCTTGCCCGATGCCGGCGGCCCGGAGACGAGAACGATGCGCCTGCTCACTCCTCTATTCAAAACCATGAGAGGCGCGGATGGCGCGCGGTGACGAATGCCCCTGCGAGGACGCGGCGCGTTCGCCTGATCCGGCCGTTTCTTCGTGACGGGCGGCGGCGAAGTGTGTCATTCTGAGTTCAAGATTCCCATTATTCCTCCGGGAACCAACAGCTTCCGCTGATGGACCCTGCGGGTGCCGCGTTCCTGGAGTTGCAGAACTGAAGGGCGATGTACACTCCCTGGCTGATGTGTGCGTATGCGATGGCCCTGCTGCTGGTACTGCTCGGCATTCGCACGATTCGACGGAGCATGCCCGGTCTGCGCGGCATTGAGCACCTGCGCGGGTTCCTCCTCTGCGGATTGCTCGCGCTGCTGCTCCTCGCTCTGCGCTCGCGGGCGCCGGCATTCTTCACCGTCATTACGGCTAATGTCCTGCTTTTTGCGGGCGCTGTCCTGGTTTATTGTGCCGCCGCCGAAATTCTCGAGGTGCGGCCTCGCCTGCTTCCCTGGGCGATCGGCATTTGCGCCGCGGGGATACTTCCACTGGCGTGGTTCACTTACGCTCACAACGACGAAGTGGGCAGGCTGGAGACGCACTGCGTGGCGATGGGTGCCGTCTTCGCTATCACGTCGGTTGTTCTTTTCCGCAAAGCGCGAACTGCTCTGACTGATCCGGCACGAGCCTGTGGGTGGCTGATGGTGGCGTCCGTCGTCCAGAACGCGGCATGGGGCTCATACGGGTTGGCGGGGCACCCGAATGGCAGTTTCCTGCGCCCGGATGCCGTGGATGCGGCCTTCAGCTACCTCAACATGATTTTGGCCGTAGCCAATGTCATCTCCCTGACCTGGTTCGCCGTCTGCGTCCACCGCGAGGAACTGAAGGCGGCCGCGCAGACGGACTCACTCACGGGGTTGCTGAACCGGGGCGCGTTCGAGGAAATTCTTCGGCGTGAAATGCACCGATGCGAACGCGACGCTAACCCGATGGGGCTGATGCTGGTCGACGTGGATTTCTTCAAGCAGGTGAACGATTCGCATGGGCATCTGGTGGGAGATGATGTGCTGCGCCGCATCGGGGCTGCATTGCGCATCGGAATTCGACCCTCAGACGTGCTGGCGCGCTTCGGCGGCGAGGAGTTTGTCATCCTGCTGCGGGACGCGGGACAGGAGGCGACCGTCGAAGTGGCGGAGCGGCTGCGTGGCGACATTGCCGCGCTGGACGACCTACCCTTTGGGGTGACGCTGACCGCCAGCTTTGGGGTCGCCGCAAACCTGCCGGGGGAAACGGCCGACGACTTCCTGAAGCGCGCCGATGCGGCGCTCTATCGCTCCAAACGCGAAGGCCGCAACCTGGTTCGAGTGGACCGCGGCGCGAGGCTGCACAGAGGGCTGCACAGCGTTCCCCACCAGGCCTGAAGGCCGTCCTCAAGGGGAACGAAGACGACTCGCCGCCTTCTACCGCGCATTCCCCGACGTATTCGGACACGCATCGTCGACCGCGTGCGCCAACTGGCCGAAGAGGGTCATCCGCGGCTCACTCAATCCGTCTGTCTCCGTCTTCTTCCAGAGGGGCGCGTGCAGGTCCTCGTCGCTCTCAGGCTGATAGACCGCCAGCTGGTCCTTCGAGGGATAGGCGGCGATGCCCGGACCGCCATTCGAGACACCCACGCTGTCCGGCGGCCCCATTCCCCCGGGATCCTGTCCTGGCGCGCCGTTCGGGCTGCGCGGAGTCGGCTGCGTTCCGGTTCCTGGGTCAGGCACCTGCGGCGCGCTCACCGGCGGCATCTGCGTCGGCTGTCCCGGCAGACGATTCCCTTCCGGCCGTGCTTTCCACACCACGAAGACCAGATCGGCCTGCTGTTCGGCGATGACCTGCGAATAGCGATTCCACCGCTGGAGCCGCTGCTGCACGCCGATTGCGGCGTCGTAGTCGCCCGGATACTGCTGAGCCGTCCGTGCATCCGGCGCACCCTCGTACGTCTTCACGTACACGAACCGCGCCTGGCAGAACAACTGCGACAGCGGCGGCGACTTCTTTGTCTTCGCCGCAGCGGTCACGGCCACTCCTCCGATCGCCAGCAGCACAACCAGCACCGATTTGCGCATCGCGATTATTCCTGGCTGCAGCATCATCCAGCTCCCCCCCGGTTCTGCGCGTTAGACGGAGCACACGGATTTCCGGCACCTCGCCTCACGGGACCTACTCCAGGCGAAGGGCGGTCATGGGATCGACGCGCGTGGCACGTCTCGCGGGAATCCAGACAGCCAGCAGGGCCACGGTACACAGCAAGAGCGGCGTCACGACGAAGGCTGCCGGATCCCAGGCCTTCACGCCAAACAGGAAGCTCGCCAGGAAGTGCGTGAGCCAGAAGGCTCCAGCGAGCCCCATGATGACCCCTGCCACTGCGAGCGCCATACCCTGGCGGATGACCAGATTGCGCAGATTCCAGGCCTGCGCGCCCAGGGCCATGCGAATCCCCATTTCCTGGGTGCGCTGCTGCACGGAATACGACATGACTCCGTAGACGCCAATGGCGGCCATCAGCAACCCTGAAAGCCCGAAGATCGTCAACAAGACCATATTGAAGCGCTGGCGTGCGATGTTGCGCGCCTCTACCTGGTCCATGGTGAGGATATGAGCCACGGCCAGTCCGCCGCTGGCTTCCCGCAGAGTAGCCTCGACCGGAGTGAGGACGGTGTACGGATTCGTCCGAGTGCGCACAATCCAATAGAGCGGCGCAACGGTGGAGTTGAGCGCGGTCTCGCCATCCGGCATCTGCGCGAGAGGAATGTACATCATGGGGCCAGGCTCCTGATCGACACTGCCGTTGCGGGTATCGCCGACGATGCCGATGACCTGGCGGGGTGGCTCGGCAAACGCCGGTCCCGCGCCCGCGCCGATGAGAATGCGATCTTTGAGCGGGTCGCCCTGGGGCCAGTAGCGGCGTGCCATGGCCTGATTGATGACGGCTACCCAGGGCGCGGAGGCGTCATCGTGCTCGGTGAAGACGCGTCCGCGCAGCACGGGAATCTCGAGGCTCGAGAAATAGCCCGAGGAGATGGAGTAGAAGCCGGCGCCGCCGGTGAATGGACCATTGCCCTTCGGTCGCCCCACGATGTCGAACCCCATGCCGAACCCCGAGTACAGAGGCAGACAATTGCTGGCGCCTGCGGCGAGCACGCCAGGGATCGCCTGGAGACGATCCTGACCTTCACGAACCAGCTGCGCCACGGGCGCCGTGGTTTGGAATCGGCTCCCGCTGATCGACATGGTCATGGTGAGCACATTTTTGGTGGTAAAGCCGGGATCGACCGCATTCAATTTGCCGAAGGTGCGGATGAGAAGGGCTGCTCCGATGACGAGAACGAGGGCGAGCGCGACTTCGCTGACGACAAGGATGGAGCGCACCTTGCCCTGACGAAAGCTAATCCCGGAGCGGCTGGAGCCCTCATTCAGGGTGGCAGCCAGATTCGGGCGCGATGCGGCAATGGCCGGGACCAATCCAAACACGATCCCGGTGAGGACGGAGACGGCCAGGGTAAAAAGCAGAATGTTCGGGTCGAAACCGACGCCGGCGCCGGTTTCGCTGATGCGCGGAATATTTCCCGGATTGATGCGGAGCAGCAACTGCACTCCGAGAAAGCCGAGGATGAGACCGAGTATTCCGCCGGTCAGAGCCAGCGCAAGACTTTCGGTGAGTAACTGGCGGATGATCTGTCCGCGACCCGCGCCAATGGCGGCGCGCGTCGCCAGTTCGCGCCGGCGCGCCGAAGCCCGGGCCAGCAGCAAATTCGCGACGTTGGCGCAGGCAATGAGCAGCACGAAGCCCACGGCTCCCAACAGAACCAGCAGCGGAAAGCGCATGTCGCCGACCATGAATTGCTGCAGCGAGACCACGCCGAATCCACCGCCGGGAGGAAGAGAAGTTTGGCCGTAGGTGCGTCGAAACTGGTCGGACACCAGGCGGAGCTGCGCGTTCGCCTGGGCCAGAGTTACGCCCGGCTTCAGGCGGGCCACCGCGGTGAAGGTCACCACCATCTCGTGCGAATTCGGATCGAACTGATCCGGCAGCCAGAGATCCACCGGCGCGTCGGTGACGAAGTTGCGCCCGATGACTCCCACCACGAGGTACGGCTGGCCGTCGATTTGGATCGTACGGCCGACAATATTCCGGTCGCCGCCGTAACGTTGCTTCCACAGCCCGTAGCTCAGCACCACCGCGCGGCCGCCGTTGGGGCTATCTTCGGCAGCGGTGAAGGTGCGGCCGGCGAGGATGGGCGCGCCGAACAGCGCGAAATAATCCCGGCTGACATGGACTGCCTGCACCTGCTCCGGATGGTCGCCGCCGGTGAGGTTGGCGCCCGATCCGCCCCAGTCATAGGCGGCGACCTGCTGAAAGATGCCCGTCTGTCGGCTCCACAGCTCGAACTGGGGAATGCTGGCCGCGGCGAACGGCCCCTGGTTCGTGGTGAGGACGATCTGCACCAGTTGCTGCGGATCCGGATAGGTGAGGGGCCGGAGCAGAACGGCATCGATCACCGAGAACACTGCCGTGGTGACGCCGATGCCGACGGCAATCACCAGCAGGGTGACGATGGTGAACCCGGGTGTTCGGGCGAGAGAACGCAGGGCGAAGCGCAGATCGCGTGCCGCATCGTCGAGCCATGGCAGGGAGCGGTCGCGCCACACGCGTTCGCGCGTAGTGCGGGGGTTGCCGAAACGAAGGCGCGCCCGGCGCTGTGCTTCCTCGGCGGCAACGCCGCGCGCTGCCTGCGCATCCTGCTCGTGGGCGAGATGGGAATCGATTTCCTGGGCGAGGTCTTCGTCTTTCCGGGCGCGATCGGTGAAGCGGCGGATGGTCATGGCACTGCCTCCGGCTTATTCGGTCCCTGATACTTTTGGTTACTCGGTTTCCGGGTCCAGGATGAGATCGATGGCGCGCGTCATGCGCCGCCATCGTCCGGTAGCCGCAGCCAGTTCCCTGCGGCCCCTTGGCGTCAGCCGGTAATACTTCGCCTTGCGGTTGTTCTCGCTCACGCCCCACTCGGAAGCAAGCCAGCCGCGGTCTTCCAGCCGATGCAGCGCGGGGTAGAGCGAGCCCTGCTCGACTTCAAGGGCGTTCTCCGATGTCTGCTCGATCACCTGCGCGATGCTGTGGCCGTGCGCCGGTCCCAGAACCAGGGTGCGCAGAATCAGCATGTCCAGCGTCCCCTGGAGAACGTCGCCAGCCTCCGGCGGTCTCTTCAAAACCACGAGCGTGTCCTCCACTCGAATGACTATGGGAAGTGTTATACACCACTCGAATGACTACGGGAAAGAGCAGAACAGGAATATCCCCGGGAGCCGCCGATTTTTACAGTGCTGCCGAGTACCCCGCTGCGATTGCAGCGGTTCACCTTGCCGGCGAAGCCGCAGCGGCGTAGACGACTGTGCAGTTGCGTCCGGCGGATTTGGCTTCGTAGAGCGCCAAATCGGCCTGATTCAGCAAAATCGTTTCGGCGGGAACCGATCCGGCGTTGACGGTGGCGCCAATGCTCGCCGTGAGCGGGAAGCTCGAGGCACCGGCCACAAAGGGGGTGGCGGCGATGGTGAGGCGAATCCGCTCGGCAATGGATTCGGTTTCTTCGCGCCCACACTCGGGCAGGATAATGAGGAATTCCTCGCCGCCATAGCGGCCTGCGATGTCGTACGGACGAATGGCGCGGCTGATGCGGAGCGCAATCTCGTGCAGGGCTTCATCGCCGGCGAGATGACCGCGGGTGTCATTCACGGCTTTAAAGTGGTCGGCGTCGAGCAGCAGGATGCCAAGGCCGATCGCGTGCCGGCAGGCCCGCTCGATTTCCTTATGGAGAAAATCGAGGAGCGCAGGACGGTTCCACAGCCCGGTCAGGGCGTCGTGGCTGGCCTGGTAACGGAGCTTTTCCTGGGCGGCGAGGAGATCCTGCTGCACCGCGAGGAGGTTGGCGAGAGCGCTGCTCTTCTCCTGATGGGCGGCCTCGGCCAGGGCACGGAGGCTGCGGGCTTCCTCCAGCTGCGCCTGGATGCGGCGCGTCTGGGCACGCACGCGCCCGCGCAGAACCGCGTTCCACACTGCTATGACCAGGACGATGGCCAGCAACAGCACCGCGGCGATCGCGACGCGGCCAAACGTCCACCAGCCGGGCGAGCGCAGCACCCTCACGTCCGTGGCCGATCGCAGCAGGATGTCGAGCCTCTGGGGGATGTGATCGCGATCGGCATGGATGACGCAAATGCCAAAGACGCGGAGCCGGCTGCCGGGCCGGAGAGCGGCGAGTCCGTCCACCCTGTTTCCCGGCGGCAGAACCGCCTGAAACGGAGTGCCTGCCTCAGAGAGGAACAGGGTCACGATTCCGTCTGCGCCGCGGGTTTCGCGGAGGAGATCCCCTTGTACTTCGATGGGTTCGGCATCGTGGGCGCCGGTGAGAGCAACCGCCGCCGTGAGGCGTACCCCTGGCTCTACGGGTGCGGAGCCGGCGACGCGCACGAGCGCCCCACTGAGATACGCGGTGTAATCGCCTTCGGACGGGAAACCGGCGACATCGACCACATCGCCGATGCGGAAAACCGCTGGCCCAACCGTCTCCACAAACGTGCCGCGACGAGCATCCATGAGAGAAAAATTCCGGTCGTCCCAGGCCGAAGTGACGACGCCGCGCACATGCACGCGGTGGTCGGGCTGGCGAATCGTCGTCATATCTTCCACCGGAATCAGCGGCAGGGCGAACGGGTCGAGGGGCGGCGGATTCAGGATCTGCAGACAGGAGAGATCCGGCATGGAGAGCACCGTGCCGACGAGCAGCTTGCGCGGGTTCCACAGATTCTCGACAACCGCCCGCAGCCGCACTCTCGCATCGACCAGGCCTGCAATTGCGGGGCGTGCGAGGCCCGGGACGTGGACCTGGAGGTGATCCTCGCCGTTGGCGATCATCAGTTGCAGCGAGCGGAGGCCCAGGGGACCGGCATCGTTGGGGTCGGCAGGCGTGGCCGATTGCAGAACGCCCTCCACGGCGACCCACCGTGACTGAAACGTGCCTGAGGAGAGGCGGTCGAACCCGGTCTCCGGAGCGGACGGCAGCGGCGCGTGGCCGAGGAGACGAATGGCGGGATGCAGGATCACCGGCACGCTGTCTCCGGGACCGCTGACGCCGTCGAGCGTGATCAGGTCCCCAGGATACAGAGCCGGCAGGGTCTCGCCTTGAAGGTCCGCGGAGAGGCCGTCTGTGCCGTCCTGCACAAACAGCGCCCGCGCGTTGAGGAAGAGAACCTGGGCGCGTCCCAGATGAACCGGATACCCCTGCGCAGCCTGCGACCGCGAAAGCCGACGAACCTGGCTTGCGGTGTGCAGCGTGGGAGGCGAAGAAGCTGCCGCCGCATGCAGCGTCGCGCCCAGCAGGAGAGCGGTCGCCCCGAACGCCCGGAACAGACAGCCCCGGAGCCCGGCGCCGCTGAGCGGTCCGCTGCCGGACATGCTGATCCTTTGCAGCCTCATGCAGCCCTCGGCCGGTTGGACCCAGACCAGCCAGACCTTTCCGCCTGTTTATCGGCAGATTCTCATTCAGGTGTAACCGCTTCGTGCCGAAATGGGAACAGAAAACCGGCCTCTGCGCATGCCGAACGTACCGCGCAGTGCCCTCCGGATGTCCACTCCCGGACCGCGCTGTTCAGTTGCGAACAGATCGATGAGTTGCCGGAGGCGGCGCCACCCGCTCGGAGCCGCCGGCTTGCGAAGGCAGAGCTCTCCGGTTCACGCAGTTGCGCGGACAGGCTGCCCCTGGATGGCCTTTGCGGAGAGGCATGACGACCTGTCGCCATTGGTCTGTAACGTGCTTCTGCTCTGCGCCAAAGGGAGGACTCTCCCATGCCGAAACGTGCATTCATTCTGATTGCGCTGGCTTGTTTGGCGGCAAGCGCAGCCAGGGCCGCGGTTGATCCGATGGTCGGCGACTGGAAGCTGAATCCGCAAAAGAGCACGCTGGTCGACGAAATGAAGGTGACCAGCCAGGGCGGGAACAAATACTCCTTTGACTTTGGCGGCGGTACACCGGAGGTGGTTCTCGCGGATGGGACCGACCAGCCTGGCATGATGGGGAGCACGTTTGCCGTGACGCCCGAGGGGCCGCAGAAATGGCTGGTCGTGCGCAAGAAAGACGGCCACATCCTGATTCACGCCACCTGGACCCTCGCGACGGACGGCACGCTGCACGACGACTACACCCAATTCGCCGACAACGGCCAGGCGACGCATCTGCTGTACGTCTACGATCGGCACGGAGGCGGGCCGGGGTTCGACGGCGACTGGGTGAGCACAAGCGAGCAGGTGGAAACAGCCTACGTGGTGCAGGTGCGGCCGTATGAGGATGGCGGGCTGTCGATCGGCGCTGCCGCGGAAGGGGTGACGAAGAACGTCAAGTTCGACGGCAAGGATTATCCGAATCCCGGCTCAAAGCGGAATGTCGTGACCTCGGCGCAGCGGGGTGAACGAACGATCCATCGCGCTGACCGACAAGATCGGCGAGACCGTGATCGGGACGGAGGAGATCAGCGTGTCCGACGATGGCAAGACGCTGACCATGACGATGCATTCGCCCCGGCGCAGTCAGCCGGATGTGCTGGTCTTCGACAGAGAGTGAAGCGGGAAGTTGGTCTCTGCGGTCCCTCTCGCTCGGGTTACCGCGCAGAGGCGACAGACAGCGTAAGGAGCTGGCGAAGCCATTCAGCAAACTGTGTGCTCGTAGACGCTAAGCATGCTTCAGTAAATCGCTTTACACCAGCACAGGACTCCGGATAAGCTGCCTCCCTGGCAAGCGTTTCCCTTCTTGCCACCCATCTGATTCGCGCTCGGAGGTTGCGATGGCCGGAAATTCGAAATGGATACAAACTGCGATTCTCGCGTTTGCGGTGAACGGTCTCCTGGGGGCCGCGCTGAATTGCCAAAACGGAGCGAGGGCCGCATCGCTGCCGATTGTCGTCAACATCGACGCGCAGCAAACGGGTACGCCAACCTCAAAGTACGAGTTCGGTATGTTTATCGAACACATCGGCCCGCTCATTTATCGCAGCTTGTGGTCGGAGATGCTCGACGACCGCAAGTTCTATTTCCCGATTACGGCGGCTGAGCCGGGAACGCAGGCACAACGGCCTGGCGGATTTCCTGGCATGCAGCTGCGCAAGTGGCACCCGGTGGGACCGGCCGGCGCGGTGACGATGGATAAGAATCAGCCGTTCGCCGGCGAGCAAAGCCCGCGCATCGCGCTCAACGGCACAACCGCGCACGGCATCGAGCAATCGGGCTTGCCGCTGATGAGCGGCAAGCGGTACATCGGCCATATCTGGGTGCGGGGGAGTGTCGGCAGCCATGTCAAAGTGGAGCTGAGCTGGGGAACCGGCGAAAGCGATCGGGAGACCGTTTCGCTTCCGGCGCTGGCCACCGCGTATGCCAAATTCCCTTTCTCCTTTACGGCGAAAGGCGATGAGAGCGACGCGAGGTTTGCGATCACCGGTACAGGATCCGGAGACTTTCACATCGGCGCGGTTTCGCTGATGCCCGCCGACAATGTCGACGGGTTCCGTCCGGATACGACGGCGCTGCTGCGCCAGCTGCATTCCGGCTTCTGGAGGCTGCCTGGCGGTAACTTCCTCTCGGACTGGGACTGGTACGACGGTATTGGCGACCGCGACAGACGTCCGCCGACGTGGGACTACGCCTGGAACGCGATGCAATCCAACGACGTAGGCCTCGACGAATTCATGACGCTTTGCAAGCTGATCGGGGTCGAGCCGTACATCACGGTGAATGCGGGATTCGGCGATGCACACTCGGCTGCTGAAGAAGTGGAGTACATGAATGGCAGCGTGCGCACGCGGCTCGGAGCGGAGCGGGCGCGGAATGGACATCTTGAGCCGTATCAGGTGCGATTCTGGGATATCGGCAACGAGCCTTGTGGATCATGGCAGCTGGGGCGCACCGATCTCAAATATTACGTTTTGAAGCACAACGAATTTGCAGCGGCGATGCGACAGGCCGATCCCTCGATCACGCTGCTCGCCTCCGGCAACATGCCGCAGGCCATGGATCTGACCGGCGAGATGCGCGCCAAAGACGTCGACAATCTCAAGGCAGTGGAGGGCACGCCCGAGGACTGGACCGGGGGCCTTCTCGAACACTGCTGGGGTAATTTTTCCGGCATCACGCAGCACTGGTATGCGCAATCGGGACGGCATTTCAATTTACAGAAGGCCAAAGGCCTGCCACTGGATGCGCCCACCGACGCGGGCTACGACAAGGTGGATCAAACTACGCTCGAGTACGCACGGTATCCCGCGAACATCGTGCATCTGAATGCGCAGTCCTGGGCGCGCTACCAGCAGCGGTTTCCGGCGATGGCGAGCGACAAAATCTTTCTGTCGATCGATGAGTACGCCTATTTCGGCGGGAGCTTCAATCGCGCGCCGGATCTGAAACTGGCGCTGGCCTACGGGATGATCTTCAACGAGATGCTCCGCCACACCGATTTCCTGCGGATGTCGGCGCACACGATGGGCGTTTCCACGCTGGACTACACGCCCACCGCCGCAGCCATGAACACAACCGGATTGCTCTTCAAGCTGTACGGCGATTCCTTTGTACCCGGGTCGATTCCGGTTGCGCTGACCGGCGATGCGCCTCAGCCGGCGCCTCAATATCCCGTGGGCGGCGACCAGCCCGCGACGAATTCCGGGAGCCCGACCTATCCGCTCGACATGTTTGCGGCGCTTACGCCGGACCGGAAATTTCTCACGCTGGCCGTGGTGAACGCGACCGATGCGGAACAGAGCTTCGCGTTGAATATCACGGGGGCGCAGCTTGAAGGAAGATCGACTCTGCGGCAAATGACCGGGAAGAGCCTCGATGGCGCCGATCGGGTCGGGCAGCCGCCCGAGGTCGAGGTGAAAGAGCAAACCGGCAACGGTGCGGCCTCTTCTTTGACCGTCCCGCCGAACAGCGTCGACATGTATCGATTCCGAATCACGCCGCAGTCGTGAGTGGGTGGGCGGCCCTCGAACGCGAGAATTAGTTTCCGTTGAGGAATTGGTTCATCGGAGGCGCAATTGCCGCTGCGCCGGGCGGGTTCGCCAATTGCAGCAACTCCACTATGGTCGCCAGCATGCTTTGGTGCTGATACACCGTCGACGACGTCTGCTGGTAGCCGGCCTTGACGCCTGGACCCCACAGCACGGGCGACACATGTCCGCCGCCGTTCGTTGTGTCGGTGGTGGCCGCCTCATCGAAATCGACAATCAGCACGCCGTCGCCGCCGGATGAAAACGCGGCTGTACTCTCGAGCGGCGTGACGACGTTCGACTCCAGCCACGTGTCCGCCTGCTGCGGCGTGCCGTTGTGGGCGTCGTCATCGACGTCCGGCACGATGTAGGAGAACTGCGGCAAGTTTCCGCCGGCAGCATCCGCGGCAAACTGCGAAAACGGCCAGATCACCTGGTTGGCGACGGTGCTGCTGTCCGCGATATCGGAGAGCATGGCAAATGGATTGTGCCGGATCAGATAGAGCCCGGTATTGCCGCCCACATAGCCCCGGCTGATGCCCTCCGCACAGATGCGAAAGCTGACGCCCGCCGCCAGCATACGGCGCGCCAGGTTGTCGACATTCCAGACCTTCGTCGAGTTGTCGTCGTTGGTCAGGATTTGCCCGGTAGTCAGCATGAAGTAGTTGCCGATGGAGGGATGCGTGTTGGCGTAGTAATTCGTCGGCAGCGCGCCCTGGCCGATGAGCGCGTTGAGATTGGGCCAGTCCGTCGTGTTGCCCACGACGGTGGAATAACTCTGGTTCTCTTCCATCACCAGAACCACATGATGGGTTTGCGGCGTTGAGCTCTGAACCGTCACTATCGCCGTTCCCGATTTTGCCGTATTCTGCGTGCTCGTCGCCGTTACGGTCGCAGAGCCGGTGGTCGAGGGCGCCGTCAGGACGCCTGCCGCGCTGATGCTTCCGCTGCTGGCGCTCCAGGTCACGGCCGAGCTGTACGTGCCGCTTCCCTGCACCGTGGCCGAACACTGGGAACTGGCGCCGGGTGCCACGGTCGATGGAGTACAACTCACCTCGACCGACGCGATGGTCGGGGCGGTCTGCAACGATCCTTGCGTCGAGCCGCATCCGCCGCTGCCGAGCATCAGAACCAGCGCGGTTCCCGCCCAGGCAATCGCGTTGATCCGCCTCGTAAATGCCGTCCAGAGCAGCCAGACTTGTTTCATCGGAAGACCTGTCCGTACCGCATCGTTAGATGCCCGATCCAGCCGGACAGAGATAATAGGGATGTGCCTTTGCTGCCCTCCATCCCCTCGCCCATCGCGCCCGGTGCGGCGCTCGAGTGGGACAAATTCGTCGCCTTTCTCGGCGGGTACACCCAGTCCGCGCTCGGCCGCGCCTGGATCGCCGCCCTGATTCCCTCGTCCGACCGCGACTGGATCGCGCGCCAGCACGTCGTCGTCGCCGAAATGCGGCTCCTGTCAGGAGGTGGTTCGGCGGTTCCTGTCACACGGTCCCTCTTCGATCCGTCTGACCTGCTCGCCAAAGCTCGCATTGAAGGCGTCGCGCTCGAATCGGAAGAACTGCGCGCCCTCATCGCACTCGCCGACGAGATCGCCGCGTGGACCGATCTCATCCGCACGCCCCCGGAATCGGCCGCGGAACGCATCCCCGAGCTGACAGCGCTGTCGCAGCCGTTGCTGGCCACCCACCTGCGCCCGCTCACGGACGCGCTGCGCGAGAAAATTCTGCCCGACGGCACGCTCGCCGACGACGCTTCGCCCGAGCTCCGCCGCATCCGCCGCGAGATGGAGCGCCAGCAGCGCGCCATCGAAGAGAGCCTGCGCGCGGCTCTGCGCCGGTTCTCGGAAGGTGGCACTACGCAGGATGACGTCATCACCATTCGCGGCGAGCGGTTCGTGATCCCGGTCAAATCGGAGTGGAAGCGCCGCGTGCAGGGCGTTGTCCACGGTGCCAGCTCGTCGGGACAGACCGTCTACGTGGAGCCGTTCGAGACCATCGAGCTGAACAACGACCTCGTGCGGCTGATCGAGGATGAGCAGGCGGAGATCCATCGCATCTTTCTCGCGATGACGCGGCAGATCGCGCAATTCGCGGCGCCCATCCTCGCTGGCGCCGCTCTGCTGGCTGAGGTCGATACCCTGCTGGCGCGCGCCCGATTCGCGCAGGAATTCGACTGCACGCCGCCACAGTTTTCTGCTGAATCCGCACCCGCATTCCGCCTGAAGAGTGCGCGGCATCCGCTGCTCGAGCGCCGATTGCGCGCCGAAGGGAAGGCCATTGTCCCCATCTCGCTGGAGCTGGCGGGTGACGACCGGCAGCTCATCATCAGCGGACCCAACACAGGCGGCAAAACCGTCAGCCTCAAGACGGCCGGACTACTTGCGATCCTCGCGCAGGCGGGCGTGCCCGTTCCCGCCGACGAGGCCGTCTCGCCGGTGTTCGACGCTTTTCTCGCTGACATCGGCGACGCGCAGTCGATCGAACAGGACCTGTCGACATTCTCCGCGCACGTCACCAATCTGAACCGCATCGCCGGGCAGGCTACACCGCGCTCGCTTGTGCTGCTCGACGAGCTCGGGTCAGCGACCGATCCCGAAGAAGGCGCGGCCCTCGCCGTTTCGATCGCCGAGCATTTTCTCCGCGCCGGCGCGTGGTCCATCGTCTCCACGCATCTGACAGCACTCAAGATCTACGCAGAAAATACTCTGGGCGCGGTGAACGCCGCGGTGGGCTTCGACGAGCAAACCCTCGCGCCGACCTATGAGCTGCGGCAGGGCGTGCCCGGCGCTTCGGCGGGCGTCAACATCGCGCAGCGGCTGGGGCTCAGCTCCACGATCATTGACGCTGCTCGGGGCCGCCTGAGCACGCAGACGCAGGACATTGCGCGCTTCCTGGCGAGTCTCCACAACCAGCTCGCTGCGCTCGACGCAGAGCGCCTGCGCGTGCGGCGCCTCGAGCAGGAGCTTGCCCAGGAGCGCGCCCGGCTTGCCGCTGAAGGCATGAAGGAGTGGCGGGCCAAAGTTTGCGACCTCGAAGGGCAGCTGGCGTCGCTGCTCAAGGATTTTGAATTTCGCGCCCGCGAAACCGTCCGCGGTCTCGAGGATCGCGCCGCTCAGCAGAAGCTGTCGAAGCAGGCCGAGCAGCGCATTGCCCGTGCCCGCCGCGAATTCTCCGAGACGTTCAACTCTGCGGTGGTCGCGCAGCATACCGGAGCCGATCGCGGCGACCAGAACGCGCAGCCGCACGTGGTGCGCCAAGTCGCCGAGGGCGACACCGTGCGCCTGCGCAGCCTCGGCAAGACGGGGACAGTCCAGCGCCAGATTGATGAGCGCACGTTTGACGTGATGGTTGGGCCGATGAAGATGCGCATCGCCCGCGACGACATCGCCGAGGTCATCGCCCCTGCGCGCCCTGCAGGGCCGACGCCTTTGCAGGCGGCGCGCCGGCGCACCGGCATCAGCGTCTCCGTCGCCGAGCCAAACCTGAGCAGCAGCGAGATCAACGTGATCGGCCGCACCGCTGACGAGGCGCAGGATGCAGTCGAGAAGTTCCTCGACCGCGCCTTTCTTGCTGGTCTGCCGAGGATCCGCATCGTCCACGGGACCGGCATGGGCGTGCTGCGCCGCACCCTGCGCGCCTGGCTTGAGAAGCATCCACAGGTCGCGTCGGTGAGCGAGCCTCCGCAGAACGAGGGTGGGGCCGGTGCCACCGTGGTTGAGTTGCGCGAATGAAGGTCGCTTGTCTACAGGGCAGGCATGACAGCCGCAATGAGGTCTCTGGTTGCTAGCTCTGTTTCTCGGCTGAAGAACGCATTGACGGCGTCGAGAATGGCCGCGCCGGAGCGGGCTTCGTAGATGGATTTCCGCAGCGCGGCGCCGCCAGGAACGCCGTGGGTGAACCACGAGGCGAACTGCTTCATCTTGCCGGGCGCTTCTGGATTCGCCTCGTCGACGAGCATCTGGAAATAGGTGCGGATCATGCGATAGCGGTCCCGCTCGGTGGGCGCATCGTAGCGGCCGGCCGCGGTGTACTGGGCGATCTGGCGGAAGATCCACGGATTGGCAGGGGCAGCGCGGCCGATCATGACGGCGTCGCAGCCGGTTTTCGCGATGAGAGCGCAGGCGTCCTCGGGGGTGCGTACGTCGCCGTTGCCGATGACGGGGATGCGGACGGCGTCTTTCACCTCGGCGATGTGGTGCCAGCGCGCCTGACCGGCGTAGCCCTGCTCGCGGGTGCGAGCGTGGAGGGCGACGGCGTTCAGGCCGCAGTCTTCGGCGAGCTGGGCGAGCGGGACACAGATGATGTGGTTGTCGTTCCAGCCAAGACGGAACTTGACCGTGAAGGGGATGGTAACGGCTGCCCGCACGGTGCGGAAGATGGTCTCGATGAGCGGCAGGTCGCGCAGGAGACCGCTGCCTCCGTTGCAGGAGACAACGCGCCTGGCGGGACAGCCGAGGTTGAGGTCCACCATGTCGAAGCCGGTGTCCTCAACGATGCAGGCGGCTTCGGCGAGGGTCTGCGGGTTGGAGCCGAAGAGCTGCGCCGAGATGGGGTGCTCGTCGTCGTAGAAAGTGAGGTACCGCTTGCGCTTCGACTCGCGCATCCTGGAGAGGCCGTCGGCCGAGGTGAACTCGGTCATGATGAGGCCGCAGCCGGACTGCTGATTCGAGACTTCGGCGTCGATGGAGGCGGGGTGGTCCGGGGATGCGCTGAAGACGCTGGCGTTGCGGATGAACCTGCGGAAGACGGTGTCGGTGACGCCGGCCATGGGCGCGAGCACGGTGGCCGGAGAGACGGTGACATTGCCGATCTTGACGGACGGGGGCACACGCGTGGCCTCTGGCATGGCGTGCTCGATCGGATTGTCCCAGTGCTTCTTCATGGTGAGCAGCCAGCCGGTAGCGGTCAGCGTTTAGCCGGAAAACAAAGGCCCCCGCCGCGGCGGAGGCCTGGTCTTTCATGAGCCGCCAGGTGTTTACTTCGTGGCGGCCGGCTCCGCTTTGGCGTACTTGCGGCGGAAACGCTCGACTCGGCCCGCGGTGTCAACCAGCTTTTGCTTGCCGGTGAAGAACGGGTGGCAGTTGGAGCAAATTTCCGCGTGGATGTCGCCTTTGTGCGTGGATTTAGTGGCAAAGCTGTTGCCGCACGCGCAGACGACGCGAATCTCGTGGTAGTTCGGATGAATTCCCTGTTTCGGCATAACTCTTGGATTCAGACCTTTCGCTGCAATCTTCTTATTTTAGCGAAAAAGCGGCCAGCGGAAAAGCGCTCAGCTAAAAAGCGCTCCGTTCAGAAGGGATTAGCGATCAACGGGTTCGCTTGAAAGCGGCCAGCGAGGAACCGGTTAGCAAGGGAGCGGTTAGCGATAAAACGCCCTACCTAAGCCCGAAAGACGCGGAACATGGCGACAGCCAAAAGCCACCGGAGGCTGACGGCGACCCCAATTACCCCCGCAACGGACAGGAACATAAAGGGTATGCCGATGCTGTCGCGATTGGGAATCGGTGCCGATTTGTTGGCTGCTGCGCGGCATCTCCTGGTTGCTGGGTTCAGGATTGTTTGCGGTGCCAGTAGCGGCGCCCGCAAACCGTCGCCAGCAGCGGCTATACTGGCGCGTTGCATATTGGTAACGGAGGGATGCATGCTGGTTTCGCGTCGCAGGTTTCTCGAAGGCCTGGCAGCGGCTTCTGCCGCGGCTTCGCTTCCCTTCTCCTCCTCGGCGAATGTAAAGCGCGATTCCGGCAGGGGTGCGGATACGAACGAGCTTGCGGCGAGTTGTCCGTTCAGGCTGGCCGTGATCAACGACGAGATCGCGCAGGATTTCGATCACGCGTGCTCCGTGGCGGCGCGCGATTTTGGGCTGCACTGGATCGAACTGCGCGGCATGTGGGACAAAAACATCACCGATCTGAACGCGCAGGAGATTGCCGAAGCGCAGCGGATCCTGAAGAAATACGAGTTGCGGGTGACGGACATCGCGAGCCCGGTCTTCAAGGTGGACTGGCCGCGGGCGCCGCGGAAGGATGGGCAGAAGCGGGACCAGTTCAACGCCCACGATGCGTTTGCGCAGCAGGATGCGCTGCTGGAGCACTGCATCGCGCTGACGCGAGCCTTCGGAACGGACCGGGTGCGGTGCTTTGACTTCTGGCGGGTCGAGGATGTAGCGCCGTATCGCGAGGCGATCAACGCGAAGCTGCGTCAGGCGGCGGACCGATGCGCGCGGGCCAATGTGATTCTTCTGCTCGAAAATGAGATGGACTGCAATACCGGCACTGCGGAAGAAGCGGCGGCGACGCTGGCCGCGGTCCCGAACAAGAACTTCATGCTGAACTGGGATCCGGGGAATGCGGGGACGTTTCCGGGGGCGGTGCCGTTTCCCAATGGCTGGAATTTGCTGCCGCACGAGCGAATCGGCCATTGCCACGTGAAGAACGTGCAGCGCAACGATGCTGCGGAGACGCGGCCGGCGCTGGGGCGTCCGATGCCCGGGAAATTCGAATGGGAGCCGGTGGGCACCGGCGTGGTGGACTGGGTGGGACAATTGAAGGCTCTGCACGCGATGGGGTATCGGCATGGGGTGAGCCTCGAGACGCACTGGCGGGGAGCGGGCACGCCGGAGGCTTCGTCGCGGGCGAGTATGGCGGATTTGAAGAAGGCGCTGCGGGAAGCGGGGATTCCATGCTGAGCGGTTGCCCGATAGCAGTCGGCAGATAGCAGATAGCGACTAGCGAAGAACGGTCAGCGGGAAGCGTTTAGCAAAAGACTCTTAGCTAATCCCCGTTTGGCGGATCAGATTTGGTCTCCCCCTGTTTGCTCGTTGTCTTTGCTAAACGCTTGTCGCTTATAGTTCTTCGCTAATCGTTCCTGGCTCAGGGTTCGTTGCTAATCGGTTTTCGCTTATTTCGGAGTGAAGATGATCACACGCAGAGAGTTTGGCAAGGGGATGGCAGCGGCGGCAGCGGGATTGGCCGTCTCACAGACGGCGAAGAGCTACGCGCAGATTGCGGGGGCGAACGAGCGCGTGCGGTTCGCGACGATTGGGCTGAATGGGCGGGCCTATGCGCATCTGTCGTCGATCCACGCCAACGCGGATACAGCGCGGATGGTGGCATGCGCGGATGTCGAGAGCAATATCCTGGCGAAGTTTGCTGCCGAGGCGCAGAAGGAGCTGGGGTATTCCGTCGAAAGCGCGCGCGATTTTCGCCGGCTGCTGGAACGCAAAGATATAGACGCGGTGAGCATTGCGACGCCGGATCACTGGCACACGCCGATGGCGATTCTGGCGCTCGAGGCCGGCAAGCACGTGTACGTGGAGAAGCCATGCAGCCACAATCCCGCGGAAGGGGCGCTGCTGCTGGAAGCGGTGCGGAAGTACGGCAAGCAGGTGCAAATGGGGACGCAGCAGCGCTCGTCGCCGCACACGATTGAGATTGTGGGGCGGATTCATGCGGGCGAGATTGGGCGGCCGTACTACGCGAAGGCCTGGTACGTAAACACCCGCAAGTCGATCGGGCATGGCAAGCCGGCGGCGGTTCCGGCGACTTTGGATTGGGATTTGTGGCAGGGCCCGGCGCCGCGCACGCCGTATCGCGATAACGTGCAGCCGTATAACTGGCACTGGTTCCGCGTGTGGGGAACGGGCGAGACGCTCAACAACGGGACGCACGAGGTGGATGTTTGCCGGTGGGCGCTGGGCGTCGGGTATCCGCAGCGGGTGTCGGCACAGGGTGGACGATACGCGTTCCAGGATGACTGGCAGTTTTGCGACACGCTGGTGACGGAGTTCACCTATCCCGATCAGGCGCTCGTGTGGGAGGGCCGGAGTTGCAACGGCGCGAAGATGCAAGGGCGCGACCGGGGCTCGCAGATCCTGGGAACGACGGGCTCGGTGCTCGTGGATCGCGATGGGTATGAGGTTTACGACCGGAACGGAAAGAAGACGAGCGAATTCAGGGTGCAGGGTGAGAAGACCTCGTCGGCCGATTTGGTGGGACGGGATTCGATGACGGATGCGCACTTCGCCAACTTTATCGCGGGAATCACGAAGGGCGAGCCGCTGCATGCGCCGATTGCCGTGGGGAATGTCGCGGTGACGCTGCTGCAGCTGTCCAATATTGCGTGGGAAGTGGGACGGGAGCTGCAGCTCGATCCGGCACAGGGCGGCAAGATTGTGAATGACGCGGAAGCCATGCAGG
>JBARMS010000026.1:0-11999 GCA_049802575.1 Acidobacteriaceae bacterium
GCCGCGGGCTGCTAGGCCTGGACGACGCTGTCGGCCCCGATCCGCAACCGGCGTATGTCCCCGAGCCTTCCCTGCCGTCCGTCGGCGCCCTCGGCCTCGACGCATTGATCATCGACATCGCCCTGTCGCTCCAGGCTCTCGAACCCCTGGTCCGCGGCAGCGCCTCGGATCGGGAAGTCCGCCGCTACCAGCGCGCCTGCACCGCCGCCGGCTTCGCCATGGATCGCGTCGCCGGTCTGCCCCGGATGATCGCCGCTGCCGTGCCCACCCTCAGCCCGCCGCGCCTGCGGATGCTCCTCCAGTTATTGATGTACGCCGGACCGCAAACCTAAGCGGCTCAGAATCAAATGCATAGCGGCAACCCTTGAAGTTGCAATACATAGCATCGAAAAAGGGCTCCCATCCCATGGAATCAGCCATTTGCACGATTCTGCGAAAGAGAATTTTTCCGGCTCCCCGATTGGCGCCAAAGCCTGATCGCTGTACGCTGTACGCTGATCGCTCGTTTCCGATGCCGGAGCTGCCCGACATCTCGGCGTACATTGCCGCGCTCGAGCCGCGCGTCCTCGGCCAGCCGCTCGACCACGTCCGCATCGCCAGCGCCTTTCTGCTGCGCACGGCTCAGCCGCCGCTCGAATCCGCCGAAGGCCGCACCGTTCGCGAGCTGCGCCGCATCGGCAAGCGCATCGCCTTCGGGCTCGACGGCGACCTCTGGCTCGTTCTGCACCTGATGATCGCTGGCCGTCTGCACTGGAAAACCGCCGGAGCGAAGCTGGCCGGCCGCAACGCTCTCGCCGCTTTCGACTTCCCTGCCGGTTCGCTGATGCTCACCGAAGCCGGATCGAAGCGCCGCGCCTCGCTCTACCTGTTCGCCGGCGCCGAGGCGCTCGCCGCCGTCGATCCGGGCGGAATCGACGTTATGCGCTGCGGCCTCGCCGCCTTCCGCGCCGCGCTCACCGCCGAGAACCACACCATCAAGCGCGCCCTCACCGATCCGCGCCTGGTCAGCGGCATCGGCAACGCCTATTCCGACGAGATTCTGCACGCCGCGCAGCTCTCGCCCGTCGCGCTGACCCAGAAGCTCGCCGACCCTGACTGGCAGCGGCTCTTCGACGCCACACGCGCGACGCTGCAGCTCTGGATCGATCGCCTGCTCGCCGAAGCCGGCAGCGACTTTCCGGAGAAGGTCACGGCATTCCGGCCGGAAATGGCCGTCCACGGCAAATTCGGCCAGCCCTGCCCGCGCTGCGACGAGAAAATCCAGCGCATTCGCTACGCCGACAACGAGACGGACTATTGCCCGCGCTGCCAGACCGGCGGCAAGCTGCTCGCCGACCGCGGCCTGTCGCGCCTGCTCGGCAAAGACTGGCCGAAGACGCTCGACGAGCTGGAGTTGCTGAAGCGGCGGTGAATCGCCTCGGTGCACAGAGCGCGCCCGATTTCCACCCGCGGGTTTTGCTCCCCGTCGAACGAATGTGACACCATAAGGGCGCAGGCGCGGCTCAGCCGCATGCAGCTGCGCAAACCTCTCCCTCAAACTAAAAAGGGGCAGAACCGTGAAGAAGATCGGCGTCCTTTTCGGCATGGAGAACACCTTTCCGGGCGCGCTCGTCGAGAAGATCAACGAGAAGAACCTGGACGGCATCGCGGCGGAGTTTGTCGAGGTGGGCGCGGTGCGGCTGGATCGGCCGCCCGAGTATGCGGTCATCGTCGACCGCATCTCGCACGACATCCCCTTCTATCGCGCGTTCCTCAAGCATGCGGTGCTGCACGGCGCCACAGTCATCAACAATCCCTTCTGGTGGTCGGCCGACGACAAATTCTTCAACTACTCGCTGGCGGCCAAGCTGGGCGTCGCCGCGCCGCCGACGGTGATCCTGCCTCATAAGCAGTACCCGCCGGGGACGACGGACCGCTCGATGCGGAACCTGCAGTATCCGCTGGACTGGGAGAGCGTGTTCGCCTACGTCGGATTCCCATCGTTCATGAAGCCGGTGAACGGCGGCGGCTGGCGCGACGTCTACCACGTTCACTCACGCGAGGAGTTCTTCCGCGCCTACGACCAGAGCCGCGATCTATGCATGATGCTGCAGCGGGCGGTCAACTTTAAGGAGTATTTCCGCTGCTATGTGGTCGGGCAGGAGAAGGTGCACATCATGCAGTACGATCCGCGGCGTCCGCATGCCGACCGCTACGTGCTCGACGCGCCGCCCGCGGACAAGGTTCTGCTGAAGCGCGTGGAGCAGGATGCGCTGACCTTGTGCCGAGCGCTCGGCTACGACCTGAACACGGTGGAGTTTGCCGTGGAAGACGGCGTGCCGTACGCCATTGACTTCATGAATCCGGCCCCCGATGCGGACTTGCACTCCGTGGGCGAGGCGAACTTCCGCTGGATCGTCGACGCGGTCGCCGATCTTGCGGTGAAGAAGGCCAAGGCGGCCAAGCCGAAGGTGCCGGACTTCCACTGGAGCGTGTATCTGAGCGGCGAACACAAGCCTGCGGCGAAAGCTGCGCCGAAGAAGGCGGCAAAGAAATCCGCAAAGAAGGCAAAGACGCCCGAAGTCGAGGAGCCGGTCGCCACGGTGAGCGCCAGCGAGTAGCCTTGCGGAGCCTGCGTGCCGGAGTTGCGCCGGGAGCCTTTCCGGTCTTACAAAGGACAGCACCGTGCCTGGGGGATGGGAGCATGCGGCCTTCGTTCACGATTGGGATTGAAGAGGAGTATCAGACCGTCGATCCGGTGACGCGCGATCTGCGCTCGCACATCGCCACCGAGATGCTGGCGCAGGGCAAGATGCGGCTGGAAGAGCGCGTCAAGGCGGAGATGCACACCTCGGTCGTCGAAGTGGGCACCCGCATCTGCGAGAGCGTCGAAGAAGCGCGCAAGGACATCTACGAGCTGCGGCGCGAAATGATCAAGCTGGCGCAGGAGCACGATCTGGTGCTGGTCGCCGGCGCGACGCATCCCTTTGCGGACTGGCGCACGCAGGAGATCTACCCCGATCCGCGCTACCACCAGGTGGTGAAGGATCTGCAGTTGGTGGCGCGCGCCAACCTCATCTTCGGGCTGCACGTGCATGTGGGCATCGAAGATCGGGAAGCGGCGATTCGCATCATGAACTCGATGCGGTATTTTCTGCCGCACATCATGGCGCTGGCGACAAACTCGCCCTTCTGGCTGGGGCTGAACACGGGCTACAAGGGTTATCGCGCCAAGGTGTTTGAGAACTTCCCGCGCACCGGCATTCCCGATGCTTTTTCGAGCTACTCGGAATTTGAGAACTACGTCGCGCTGCTGGTGAAAACCAACTGCATCGACAACGCCAAGAAGATCTGGTGGGATATTCGGCCGCATCCCTTCTTCAACACCGTCGAGGTGCGGGCATGCGATATACCGCTGCGCGCCGAGGAGACGGTCGCGATTGCCGCGCTCATCCAGGCGACGGCGGCCTATCTGCACCGGTTGCATGAAGGAAACCAGGATTATCGGCAGTACGCGCGGCCGCTGCTGATGGAAAACAAATTCCGCGCGGTGCGCTACGGGCTCGATGGGCAACTGATCGACTTCGGCAAGCAGGCGGAGGTGCCGGAGCGCGAGCTGATCGAGGAGTATCTGGCGCTGATCGATCCCGTGGTAGACGAGCTGGGCAGCCGCGCGGCGATCGAGTCGATCCGGACCATTCTGGAGCGCGGAACGGGCGCCGACCGGCAGCTCCGGGTCTTCGAGGAAACGAAGGGCGACCTGAAGGCCGTGGTCGATTACATGGCGGAGGAGACGCGGGCCGGAATCTACGAGCCGGTAGCTGCGGGCGCGGCGTGAGAGGCTGCGAAATTGCCGCTTTTGGCCCTCGCCCGATTCAGGTAGCCTGAAAAGATGAGTGGCTCGTCCCCTGTGCTTCTTTCACCTGATTCATCTGCCCGCACGCTGTTGCTGGAGTCGCCGTATCCGACTGAGTTCCAGCCCGGAGCGCGCGTTGCCATTGCGACCTGCCTGCGCGTCGAGGCGTCGGAAAAGGTCACGCTGATTACGGACCGAGAGACGCTGCCCATCGCCGCGTCGATCGCGGCGGAACTGGCCGCCAACGGCTGCCGCTGGAACGCCTTTGTGCTGGAAGACCTGGCGCCGCGTCCGCTGACCGCGATGCCGGCGGAGGTTCTGGCCGATATGGAGACTTCCGACGTAAGCATTTTTGCCGTGCAGGTGCAGCGCAACGAGCTGCGCTCGCGGATGCAGATGACCGACGTAGTGAACCGGCGGCGCATGCGCCACGCGCACATGGTCAACATCACGCCGCAGATTATGTGCGAAGGCATGCGCGCGGATTACGAGCGCGTGGACCGGCTCTCGCAGAAGGTGATCGAGAAAGTGCGGAAGGCGCGGTTCATCCGCGCAACGACGGCGGCGGGCACGGATCTGCGCGCTGAGCTGAACCCCGATTACAAATGGCTGAAAACTTCGGGCATCATTTCACGGGATAAGTGGGGCAATCTGCCCGGCGGAGAAATCTTTAGCACGCCGGGCGAGGTGAACGGGACCTTCGTCGTCGATGGAGTGGTGGGCGATTATCTTTGCGCGCAGTACGGCCTGCTCGAAGCTACGCCGCTGACCATTGAGATTCGCGGCAACCGCATGGTTGGCTCGAAGTCGGAGAATGCGCAGCTGCAGCGCGATTTCGAAGCCTACACGCACACCGACGAGAACTCCGACCGCGTGGGCGAATTCGCCATCGGAACGAACATCGGCGTCGAGCGCGTGATCGGCAACATCCTGCAGGACGAGAAATTTCCCGGCATCCACATCGCGTTCGGCAATCCCTACGGCGAGCACACCGGCGCGCCGTGGACCTCCACGACGCACATTGACGTGGTGGGGCTGAGATTCAATATTTGGATTGAGGACGAGCCGCTCATGCGCGAGGGGCGTTTTTTGGTCGAGCCGTAACGGTGCCTTGTGAAGCGCACCGCGCGCGGCTCGCATCGAAAAGAACATGACGACAACCAGCGCACCGGCGCAACTGCCTACTCGTGTTCTCGGCAACTCCAGTCTGCAACTCACGCGCATCGGGTTCGGCGCGTGGGCCGTCGGCGGCGGCAATTGGGAGTTCGGCTGGGGCAGCCAGGACGACCACGAATCGCTGCGCTCGATCGAGCACGCGCTCGACAGCGGCATCAACTGGATCGACACGGCCGCCATTTATGGCCTGGGCCATTCGGAAGAATTGGTCGGCAAGGCGATCAAAGGCCGCACGCACAAGCCGCTGATCTTCACCAAATGCTCGATGCGCTGGCATGCGGATCGCAGCATCTATCGCAGTCTCAAGCGCGAGTCCCTCGAGCAGGAAGTGGAGGCGTCGCTGCGGCGGCTGGGCGTCGACACGATCGACCTCTATCAGATCCATTGGCCGATGCCGGAAGAGGAAGTCGAGGAAGGGTGGGAAACGCTGGCGCGTTTCCAGGAGCAGGGCAAGGTCCGCTACATCGGAGTTTCGAACTTCAGCGTGGAGCAGATGAAGCGCGTGCAGAAGATCGCGCCGATCAGCTCGCTGCAACCGCCGTATTCTCTGCTGCGGCGCGCGATCGAGGCCGAAATTCTGCCCTTCTGCCTCAGGAACAACATCGGCGTCATCAACTACTCGCCGATGCTGTCGGGACTGTTGACCGGCAAAATGACAGCGGAGCGGATCAAAAAACTGCCGGAGGATGACTGGCGCAGGCGCAATGCGAGTTTCCAGTCGCCGAATCTCGAACGCAACCTGGAACTGGCGAATCTGCTGAAGGAGATTGGCCGCAAGCACGGGGTCGAGGCCGGAGTAGTGGCGATTGCCTGGACCCTGCGGCATCCGGCCATCACGGCGGCCATTGTAGGAGCCCGGCGGCCCGATCAGGTGGATGGGGTCTTGCCGGCTGCGACGTTCCGGCTGGGCGACGGCGAGGCGCAGCAGATTGAGAAGTGGCTGGCGGAACACCCGGCCTAGGAGTGCACACAGATAAACGTATTGTATGCAGCTACTTACTGTAGAAACATGAAGCTGGGTATAGACAGTCCGTGAGTCGGTAGGATTCCATCCTAAACAAAAGTACGTCTTCCATGAAGCCTCGCTCGCCGCGAGGCTTTTGCTTTGGGGCGCCCACGCAGGAATCAACTGGCCGGAGGGTGGATTGTTAGATTTTTAATAAACTAGAGCACAAAGATTTATTTTATTAATTACTCTATTGACATTCGCTGTTATCTGGGGCATCGTTGTTTGTGTTTGGTGAGGTTTTGATGATCGACGACGGAAAACGCGGTGCGGACTGGCAGGAGTTGACCCGTCTGACCCAGGGACAGCCCATCGTCGTGGAGCGGGTCCGGCTCGCTGATCGCGGGATCGCTATCGAGGGCGCCTTTGAGCTGCCGCAACTGGCGCGGCTGAGTGCCGAAGACCAGGTCTTCGTCGTTGCCTTCCTGCGCAGCCACGGGTCGATCAAGGAAATGGAGCAGGTATTCGGCGTGAGCTACCCGACGATCAAGGCGCGGCTGACGCGCATCGCCGGCAGCCTGGAGTTCGTGGAGACCAACCCGGCGCCGCCGCGCGCCGAGGTGCTGGAGCAGCTCGAACGCGGCGAAATCACCGCGGCGGAAGCGATTGATTCCCTGGAAAAGATGAAGTGACGCCGAGTAGACGGCAGTTAGCGGTGGGCAAGCAGAAGTGAGAACGGATGGGGCGGACCGATGATTCCCAACATTGCCATCGTGCATATCGACAATCCGGGGTGGAGGCGGTTCTGGCGGCGCAACCATTTGTGTATTCCGCTGTTCCCTCTCTGGATTCCCTTCCTGATCCTCCTGCCGCTCATTCTGCTGGTGGTGATCATCGCGGCGCTGATGGGACGGCGGAATCCATGGACGGTGATCCGGAGGTTGTGGGGCCTGTTGTGCGCGCTGCCGGGAACCGATGTGCGGGTAGTAGCGGAAGGCAATCACGTGATGGTGAGGATTCTTTAGAGGCGGTTATGAAAGAACATCGGCAGAACATTCTCGAACTCGTCGCCACGGGCCGGTTGACGCCCGCGGACGCCGAGCGCCTGTGGTCGGTGTGGATCGAGGCGAAGGTCAGCGACTGGATGGCGGTCGCGGCGGTCGGCATGGGGTTGCTGGCGACTCTGCATGCGTGGTTGGCCCATCCGGCCGCGGCAGGAACCCTGCGGGTGATTCATCGGTTTTGGGGAGGGTTGTTATGAACGAAGGCCGTCGTCAGATTTTGGAAATGCTGGCCGCGGGCAAGATCACCGCGGAGGAGGCGGAGCGGCTGATCACCGCACTGGAGGCGCCCGGTAATGGAGCGCCATCGTGCAGTGCGGGCGGCGGGGGCGCGGCGACCGTCACGAAGCCCCGGCCGAAGTATCTGCGCGTGCTGGTGGAAGCCGACGAGTCGATGACCGGGCTGAAGGGCGGCACCACCACGGTGAACGTTCGCGTGCCGATGCAGTTGCTGCGCGCGGGGGTGCGGCTTGCCGCGCTCATCCCGCAGCAGGCGCACAACCAGGTCGACGAGGCCTTCAGCAAGCATGGCGTGCCGATCACGCTCTCGCAGATCAAGCCGGAGAACCTGGAGGAGCTGATCGACCACCTCGAGGACCTGACGGTCGATGTAAGCGGGAAAGATGGGAACGTCACGAAGGTGAAAGTCTACTGCGAGTAACAGCAGGTTGCTGGTTACAGGTTGCAGGAGAAGCGAGTTAGCGTTCTTATGCCTGGTCCGGGAGGATCGGCAGACGGGCAGAGATCACAGGCCAATAGCAAGGTCCATCCGCGATCCTGTTGCATGGCGTAACAGGGCACAGGAGAGCCTCGCTCAAAAAACCCAGGAGGGAAATGCGATGAGCAATACAGCAGCGACAACGATGGCGATGCCGAAGCCGCACCGGGACCGCGGCATCGAAGGACGACTGGCGACGTGGTACGCGAAGACCACGGCGAAGTCGATGCGCGAATTCCAGGAATTGGCGCAGCGGGTGGCGGGGCTGGCGCCGGAGGGCGGCAGCGTGCTGGAAGTCGCGCCGGGGCCGGGATATTTCTGCATTGAGTTGGCGAAGCTGGGGCGGCAGCACGTGACCGGAGTCGACCTGAGCCAGGACATGGTGAAGATTGCGCGGCGCAAAGCGGCCGAGGCCGGGGTGACAGTGGAATTCGAGCAGGGGAACTCGTCGAGCCTTCCCTTCCCGCGCGAGACGTTCGACTTTCTGTTGTGCCGCGCGGCGTTCAAAAACTTTGCGCAGCCGGTGCGCGCGCTTGAGGAGATGCATCGCGTGCTGAAGCCAGGCGGCGCGGCACTGATCATTGATCTGCGGCGGGGCGCCTCGTGGCCGGAGGTGAGCCGTGCGGTCGACGGAATGGGCCTGGGCGCCGTGAACCGCGCGATCACCAAACTCACGTTTCGCTTCATGCTGCTGAAGAACGCCTATGCCCGCGAGCACCTGGAACAGATGGCGGCGCAGACGTCGTTCGGCACGGCGACGATCACGGAGAGCGGGATTGGGATGGAAGTGGTCCTGTGCAAGGGGACTGGCCGTCCAGGCGACTCGCCTTCGGCCTGAGGATCGAGCGTCCAGGCGACACAGCCTTGACCTGAGCCAATCGCTCTGTGAATCTTTGGCCAGTAGCAAAGTATTGCCCGTACGGCGCGGCGACTTCAGGCAATCAATACGTGGTCATCGCCGAACGCCGAACAGCAGAATGATGAATACGTGCCGGTGGGCCCGAATCAGCTTGTGGTGTACACGATCAATGCGAAGGACGCGAGCCTGAGCACGACAAACACCGCGGCGAATGCGGCGAACGCGAATGTGGGGCAATACGTGAGCGCCTATGCGTTCGATCGGACGGGCCGGAGGCTGGCGGTGGGCGGATCGTCGGGCATCGCGATCTTTTCGTTCCGCAGCGGCGTGCTGCACCAGACGGGCGGCTACTCGATCAGCGTGGGCGCGCAGCAACTGGGCTGGGATAACGCCGGCCACCTGGTAGTGTATGCGAACACGTACGGGAGCCCCGCTGATCTTTATGTCTTCAACGTGAAGTACGGCGTACCGACGGTTGCGCCTGGATCCCCGGTGGCCGCGCAGACGGGCGGATACCTGGCAGTGAAGCCGTTGTAAGAGACCTCAAACAAAAAAGCCGGATCCGCGACGGGTCCGGCTTTCTTTTTGTGATGGATGCTGTTACGGCTGGGCAGTTGCGGTAGCGGCTGCGGCTTCGAGCGCCTGATTATCGATCTCGGCCGCGCGCTTGTGCAGTTGATGGTGCAGGCAGTAGAGGGCAAGCTCAAGCCGGTCGGAAACGCCCAGCTTGTCGTAAATCTTGCGCAGATAATTCTTCACCACCTGCTCGGTGGTTCCGAGCTGATAGGCGATCTCCTTATTGCGTTTGCCCTGCGTGATGCCGGCAATAATCAGCATTTCTTTCTGATTCAGGCGCGGCTGATTGCGCGGATTGACCAGAGAGGTGGCCTGCGAGCGATACGCTTCGATGACCCAGTTGACGGACTGATTGTCGATCCAGGTTTCACCGGCGGCGATTTTGCGCACGCACTTGATGAGCAGGTCGGGCGAGATGGAGCGAGGAATGATGCCACGCACCCCGCGCCGATACAACTCAACCGTGTGCGCCTCATCGGTGGAAGCGGCCTGCACGATGATTTTGAGGTGCGGAGCATGGCGAACGACGGCCGGTACTGCATTGGCGGTCCCGGTGATCATCGCGCCTTCAAGAAGGAGAACTTCGGCAGGGCACCGCTGGACAAGATCCTGCAGGGCCTGGAGGCTGTCCGCCTCACCGGCCACTACGATGCCGGATTCCGGACTGAAGACCTTGCGCATTCCCACGCGGTAGATCGCCTGGGAATCGGCAAGGATCACGCGAACCTGAGCTGTGGATGATGCCACAGGAAGGTGGTCGCCGTTGCTGTGTCCGTTGGTAGGGTTCATAAACTCTGTGTGACTCGCTTATTGAAATCGGTACTCATCAATGACAGCGGCTGCGTACGGACGTCCCTGCTTCCAGTAGGCGCGTACAATCCTGCCGGAGCAATGCACTGCAGCAGTGGAGGAGGGATCCAGCGCGCCCGCCGGAATCTCCAGGAGAAACTCGATCGGCTGCCCCACCATCAGCGGCTCGTCGAGCCGGAACAGCACACCGCTGGCGGAGAGGTCTTCAGTCACGGCTTCACTGGCATGGCCGCTGTCCAGCAGTGTGACCCGGAGATGCATGGAATAACGGACGGCCCCGCGCAAGGGACGCCAGTCACGCACCCCAGAAATCGGACAAACTGCGAATTCCATAGGTGTTTACTCCTGCCGTTCCTTCCCTACAGTACCCGCAAAATGCCAGAGGAGATAATTACCAAAGTTTACCCGCGCGATTTCATTTGTAAACCCGAAAAGTTGAGGATGCAATGACCTGAAAGGGTTACTAAGGGGGCAACCAAGGTCGCGGTACCTTCGTGGATAGGAACCGGTCCTGTAGTTTCAACTTGAATTTTATCAGCTATTTAGGATCGAAAAAGGCCGCCGATGCACCCACCCAGCGCTGCCCTTTGTTGTGATCAACGCCCATCATTTTTCCACGGCCCAGGCGAACCAGACCGATCACTGGAGTGAGTCGGCCGTGGTCCGGCCACGCGTAGAGGATGCGAATCTCGGCCTGCGTCGGTCCCTCCGGGGTGTCGATGACGGGCTCGAAGGAGAGGCGCTCCTGGAGTAAGTAATGGCCGCGCTGGGCCGGGGGAATAGCGGCAAGTTGCTCATCGGTGGGCGCAAAGACGATGCCCTGTCCGGCAAAGGAATACAGCGGTTTCAGGATCCAGCGATCACGGTCGTCGGGCAGCCGGTCGCGGACCGCGCCGGAGCGGCGGGGATTGAGCCATTCGCTGAGGAAAACCGCAGGCGGCACGGCCGGGTGGTCGAGCCAGGGCAAAGCAAATTTGCTGACATGAAAATACCAGTTGGGATGGCCCGCCCATTCGACGTCGAACGACTCGCGGTAATCGAACTGGAGACGAATCTGTTTCGCGATCAGCTCATCGACGATCGCCCGGTTGTAGATGCGGCGGATGGGAACGCGGCGGCGGCCCTCGCGGAAACAGAGGCGTGAGGTCGGACGGGCCGAGCCCGCATCGGGGCGGTCTTCGGGCGCGAGGTCGGCAATGTCGACGATGTGGATGCCAAGGCGGTCGGCGGTGATCTTGAAATCGGGCAGCGTTTTTTGCGCGGCCGGTTCCACGTCGGTGAGCACGACAGTGTCTGGGTCGTGGCCGGCGACGATGACTTGCCGGAGCAGCTTCCAGTACGAGCTTTCATCGAGCCCGCTGAGCAGAAACCGCAGCGACGGCGCCAGATCGAACGCGGAACGATACGCCTCGCTCACCACCCACTGAAAACCGAAGACTGAAGGGAAAGCCTGCATCTCGATGAGGCGCGGAGCGAGGCGTCCATCGAATTCCCGCACCAGTCCGAAGTCGGCCGTGAGGAAATGAGGATGCGCGTCCTGATCAGCGGCGCGCCACGCTTCAGGAATTGCGGCCAGCGACCGGGCGAGATATTCAGGATCGTCGATGAGGCGCTGGGTGAGATCGGCGCCAATCTGAGCCATCTCGTCGAGCAGCGCTTTGGGAAAGAAGCAGGGCGTCTCGGCGATGGGAAACGCGACGTGGGCGCGTGCGACCGCATCGACGCCGTGGAGCATCGAGCGATACGCCTCAGGGCGGAAACGGCGATTGAAGTCCTGGCGCAGCGCGGGAATCACAGCTTGAGGGTACTGCCGGCGGAGCGGCGGCGGCAATGCGGCCTGCCCGGCGGTGGAATGCCGCGCCACATCGATCAGCGCCGCGCACTCCCCGGCCATGCGAATCAGCAAAGCGCGAGCAGGCTGCGGCGCAGGCGATCCGCTTCGCCGGGTTCGCCGCCTTTCTGCGCGAGCTGCGACTCAACGGCCCGATGCGTCTTCGCCCAGACGGGCAGGGCGCGGG
>JBARMS010000027.1:0-1583 GCA_049802575.1 Acidobacteriaceae bacterium
CTCTAGAGCATCCCGCACACGAGCCATCTCGGCGAATCCCTGCCAGTTGTCGCTATCGACATGAACACTGATGCCGAGGGTAGCCGTTGCATCCTTGATGCGGTCGACGATGCTCCGGCTCCCGAGTTCGGGCTTGCCCTGCATCATCGCCTGGACGAGGTACTGCACTGAGCGGACCGCGTTACTCACCATTTCGGCGCCGGCGGCATACAGGCCGACGACGACGTCCTCGTCGACGATAAGCCGAATCTGGTTGTCACCGGGAGGAATCGCCGCGACCTGCGCGTGGAGAGCGACCAACCGCTCGTATGCCGCGTGGGCCTGATTGACGTGGGTTGCCCAGTAGACCGGCACGCGACATGAAATGGCGCCAAGCGGCTTGTGGAGTAGCAATTGGGTCATGGCGACGTTCCAGCCAGACTCGATCGCTTGTCCTTCGCCTGTTGCGCGTTGTTTGAGACGCCTCCCCATCGCTGCATTGTCCCAAACCCACCGTACGGCAAGCCATGCAGCGTTGTCGCTCGCGCGTGAACGGAGTCGCCCGGGCCGTCAGCGCCGGGCTGGTGCTTTGATCGAAAGGCAGCGGCGGGACGTTCCCGCGGGAACGCAACGTTCAGGTTGCACGACCATTCGGACCGACACGTAGCCGAAGGCGACGATCGCTGAGTAAGCCGACACCGCCGACGATCCCGACCGCGGTGGACTGGTACCTGGTCTGTGCCCGGCTGCTGCCGGCCGGATTAGACAGCTAAACGACGAGGTCATCGCTTCTCGAGCGACCCGGGCCGCATAACAGCACCGCTTAGGAGGGCTGGTCGGCCTCCTGGCATGAGCGTGCGAGTCAGAGCGGTTACGAGATCGAGGGGACATCAGCCCTCGCAGCGGTCCTGGGTGTGGCCGTAGAGCAGCTATTCCGACGGGGACTCCCCAGATGATCCGTTATCTACTCAGACTCGAGCCGGAGATCCGGTACAGCTTCCACCTCGGCGCTTCGCCGCTGACTGAGCCGCTTGAGCAGCTGGTCGAGGGCGCAATCGTGCACAGCATCGAGGATGGTGGACTCGAGCTGGTTCCGGTAAACAACGCGAAGGCGCCCTCGATCACGCTCGCTGACTGGCTTGGCGCTGCGGCCCGCTGACACACGAGCCCGTCCGAGGGCTGGGCTGGTGCGAGACCCCCATGGTGCAGGTGCGGACTCGAAACCGCCCGATCACCTGCTTTGCTCGCGGCACGCGCGTCCTTCCGACGCCTGCGCGTCCCCCGCGCCGTTCGGAATCCAGGTCTGTCGGAAGTGCTAGCTGTGGCCGGCGCTGCCGCAAACCCTGACCCGCAAAGCAGCCATCTCGGGCCCCGCGAGCAGACTGTCGGTCCTGGTGCAAACCAGCAGTCGACGGCCCCACCGCGCGGCCGGCACTCGGCGGCTTCCCCTCCGCCTGCGTGAGCAGCCACGCTGGCGACACTCGACGACGCTGCTGGTCTGGACGACCAGCAATTATCCGGCATTCCGGATAATTGCAGTTATCCCGGCTCGCGAATTATCCGGACTTGTGCGGAGGTGAGGCGGCTTTTTCCCTGCTCGGGGA
>JBARMS010000028.1:0-21296 GCA_049802575.1 Acidobacteriaceae bacterium
GCTCTGCCCGGGCCCAGCGGCGCGGCCCACGCCCAGGGCCGTTGCGGCTACGGCCCCCGCATTCCCCTGCAGGTGATTTCGCCATGGGCGAAAACGAACTTTGTCGATCACACCCTGACCGATCAGAGCTCGATCATCCGCTTCATCGAAGACAACTGGCTCCGCGGCCAGCGGATCGGCGACGGCTCCTTCGACGCCATCGCCGGCCCGGTCGGCAACATGTTCGATTTCCATCAGAGGCCGAACATGGAGCCGTACCTGCTCGATCCCAGCACCGGGACCCCGATGCGCTTCCACCGCTGGTAACGCTGCGTTTCCCACTCCGGCTCTTTGCGCCCGCGCGGAGAGCCGGCTCCGTTCTCAGGCGACAATAGACGCAATGACTCCTTCCCGCCGGGCCTTTCTCCGCAATGGCGCTCTCGCGCTGGCTTCCTTCGGAACGCGATCCGCCCAGGGGCAGGAGGCGCAGCCCGCGCAGCTCGATCCAACCAAGCTCGCGCCGTACGTCGATCCGCTGCCCATCCCGCCGGTGGCCCGGGCCGCCGAACGCCACCCCAATCCGCAAGACGCCCGCAGTCTGCTCCCGTATTACCGGATGCCGCTCGCTGAGTCACACGTGAAAGTCCATCGCGACCTGCCGCCCACGCGCATGTGGACCATCGGGGACAGCTTCCCCGGAGCCACGATCGAGATGCAGCGGGGCGAGGGGATCGTCGTCGACTGGATCAATCAGCTTCCCTCCCATCATTTCCTTCCCATCGATCATTCGCTCGAAGGCGCGGGACCCGGCGTTCCCGAGGTCCGCGCGGTGGTTCATCTCCATGGCGGGCGCACCCCTCCCGACAGCGACGGCTATCCCGAGCACTGGACCGTTCCCGGCAAGACCCAAACCTGCTATTACCCCTGCGATCAGCCCGCGGCGCTGCTCTTTTGCCACGACCACTCGATGGGCATCAACCGGCTCAACATTTATGCCGGCCTGCAGTCGCTTTTTGTGGTGCGCGATCCACGCGAAGACGCGCTCGGCCTGCCTTCCGGGAAATACGAAGTCCCGCTGATGCTCGCCGACCGATTGCTCACGACTGATGGGCAGCTCTTTTATCCTGTCTCGCCCGATCCGAAGCATCCCTGGGTCCCGGAAGTCTTCGGCGATGCCATTCTCGTCAACGGCAAGCTGCTGCCTTACCACGAGGTCGAGCCCCGCAAGTACCGTCTCCGCATCATGAACGGCTCCAACGGCCGCTTCTACCGCATCGCCTTCGCCGGCCGGCCCGCGTTCCACGTCATCGGCAACGACCAGGGTTTGCTGGCGGCGCCGGTTGCCGCAAAGCTCGTGCCGCTGGCGCCCGCCGAGCGCATCGACATCGTGATCGACTTCGCCCCCATGGCCGGTTCCTCGATTCGCCTGGTGAGCGACTCGCTCGAATTGATGGAATTTCGAGTTTCGAAAAGCGGCACGCCGGACACCAGCCAGCTTCCGGAGTCACTGGCCACCGGTGGCGCAACCCCGCGCGAGGCAGACGCTGTCCGCACGCGGCGGCTGACGCTTGAGGAGCGCCTCGATCCTGTGCAGCAGTCGATGGGCATGTTTCTGAACAACACGCCGTGGATGGCGCCGGTGACCGAGACCCCGACGATCAACACGACGGAGATCTGGGAGTTGGTGAACCTGACCGAGGATTCGCACCCGATCCACCTGCATCTGGTGCGGTTTCAGATTCTCGATCGCCGGCCGATTGAACCCTCCACGTATTACCAGACGAAGGGCACGCTGCATTACACCGGTCCGGCGATGCCGCGCCAGGCATTGGAGTCAGGATGGAAGGACACGGTGCGCACCGATCCAGGCGCGGTCACCCGCATCATCGTTCCGTTCGAAGGATACACAGGCCGCTACGTGTGGCACTGCCACATCCTCGAACACGAGGACAACGAAATGATGCGTCCGTATGAGGTGCTGCCCGGCGGACCTCCGAAATCGTGACCGCTGCGCGCAGGCTGCGGGTCATTCCTGCTGGTAAGCGCCCCGGTCGTAGCCATCGGGGCCGGGCCGCGGATTGCCGAGAAAATCCGTGGACGGCGCCAGATTCGACGTGCCTGTGCCCAGCGCGGGGCTGCCCGGCAACAAACTCAGCGCGACGTCGAGGCGATTCGCGTCCGCCGGATCGACGTAGAGCGGATTGCCCACCACATCGTGCGGCCCGCTCACCGTGCCCGCAGAATTCGTGCCGTTGAAATACACGTTGTAGTCGAGCAGGATGGAGCTGGCGTTGCAGCACACCACCGCCGGATTCTGCCCCGCGGAAGCATAGAAAATGTTGTTGATCACGTTCACGTCCGACGCTTCGTTCAGGTTCATCTCGCCCCGGCCGCTTACGTTGGAGTTCAGGACGTCGTTATAGCTCGAGTTGTTGACCACGTCCACGTGGTCGCTTTGGAAAGCCTCGATCGCCGCGCTGCCGTTCCCGTAAATCACGTTGTTGTCGATCAGCGTCCTGCCCACGTACGGCGCGATGCCAATGCTCGACTGGTACGCCGAGTTGCGATTCGTGTCGACGATGATCCCCTCGCCGTCGGTGATGGTGCCGGAATCGAGATCGGGAATCAGGTTCTGATTATCGAAGATGCGATTGCCGGTGATGAAGATCTTGTTGCCGGTGGTTGAATCGTAGTTCCAGTCCTGAAAGGTGGAGATCGCGCTGCCGTCGTAGATCGTGTACCAGGCCGAATCGTAGATGGTGTTGCCGGCGATCGTGATGTAGTCCGACTGGATGGTCCCGATCCCCGCGCCGCCGCACGCGTAGATGGTGTTGTCCAGGAACTTCAGATGATGCGGCTTCTGCGTCGCTGTTCCCTGCCGCCCGTCCGAAACGATGCAGTTTCCGTTGAAAGCCGGGTCGGGATTCGTCGTCGACTGCTGCTGCGCCTGCGCCAGCGTCACGTTGTAGTTGTTGCCCACGATCGTGAATCCGCTCACCTCGATGTAAGCGGCCGTGGGATGAATGGAGAATCCCGCCCATCCGTTGAACGACACGACCGGCGTCTGTCCTGGGTAGGCCTCGTACGTGATCCACGCACTGGACGTGCCCGGCGTGCTGATGTCCACTACATCGCAGCTCGCGCACGTATTCGTGTAGGTCCCGTTCATCACGTAGACCGTGTCCCCGGGCTGCGTCACGTCGGCAGCATGCTGCAGGGTGAGAAACGCCGTGTCGATGCTTAGCCCGTTCGCGGAATCGCTGCCGGTCCCGCTCACGTAATACGTGTGCGGAGACGTATAGCGGGCCGTCACCGTGGCATTGGCATTCAGGCCGACCGTGCAGGTCGCCCCGTTCGCCGTCGTGCATCCGCTCCACGAGGAGAAGTTATTGCCCCCCGCCGTGGCCGGCGCCGTCAGCGTCACCGAGGACCCCGCTGCGTAGCTGAGGGTGAAGCTGGTCGTCCCGCTGCTCGTGCCATTCTTGTCCGCAGGAGACGCGGTGATGGCGACGCCGCTGGTGGGATTTGCCGAAGCCACGGTCAGCGTGTAGTCGGTCACCGGAGGTGGGGTGGTCCCGCCGCCCGCGTTCGCACTGCACCCCGCAGCCAGCAGAGCTCCGCCGCTCATCAGCAACAGAGCGGCGGCCAGCATCCATCGCGGCTCCCCCGGCGTCTTGTTCACGATCCTGCGAACCTCGGGGGCATTCTATCGCGCAGCCGCTAACGGGCCGCGCCGCACTGCGCGGAATCCGCCGAGCGTCGGGGTACTTTTGTGCAGATCCAGAGGGAGCGTCCGAGACCCAGCAGGATGAAGTGCCCGCCCGCGTCAGCCCTGGACCGAGACGTCGGAAAAGGTGAGCAGCGCCACGCCGCGAACCGGCGCGCCATAGCTCGTGGCCGGCTGGAAAACGCTGGTCAGCAGCAGGCTCTCGAGGTCCGCGCGCGTGATGGGGTCGCCGGGCCCGGAGACGATGTCGTAGTCATACACCCGCCCCTGCTGGTCCACAAAAACTTCCACCGTAACCGGGCTGCCTTTGCGCGAAACCGTTCCGGCGTCGCCGTCCAGGGTCGAGTAGAGGAAGCGCGGGCTTGACGCCTGGCCCAGCGGCTCGTCGCGCGCCGCTGCGGTTTGCGGTGCGGCGAAGGCGCCCACCAGGAACGCCATGGTGCCCAGCAATACCACCGCGCTGGCCAGCCCCGCTGAAGCCTGAATCAGAAATGGCGCAACAGTATTCTGCCAGCGCACCTTCCAGGTAGCCATCGCATTCTTTGCGGTGCGCGCGTGCTCCTGCGACAGCGCGACCCGGATGCGCAGACCCAGATCGGCGGGCGGCCGGATGCCCGGCAGATTCGCCAGCGATTGCTGCATCTCCCGCCACGTTCCGAAATCTCTTGCGCACGCCTCGCAGCCTTCCAGATGGCCGGCCATGGCCTGCATGGCGACCCCGGTCAGGGTTCCGTCGAGATAATCGGAGAACTGCGCGCGAATGGAATCGCAACTATTCATATGGCCTCCTCGGATGAGCAGGCGTGGGAAACGGAAAAACCAGAGCTGGGTGAAGGCCGCCGGCTGGCCGCTGCCATATACGGCGCCAGGCGGTTCTTCAGATGGGCGCGCCCCCGCATCAGGCGCGACTTCACCGTGCCGAGATTCGCGTTCAGGATTTCCGCAATTTCTTCGTACCCGAATCCCTCAATGTCCCGCAGCACCACGACCGTCCGATACGGATCGGGCACTTCGCGCAGGGCGGCTTCCACCCGCGCTGCAACCTCGGCATGCGCCGCCGCGTCGAAGGGCGATTCGTGCCGGTCGATGAGGCCCTCCACGATGTCAGGATGCTGCTCGCCCCCGCGTCCCGAATCGTCGCTTTCAATGGCCACTTCGTGGCGGCTGTGACGCGACCACCAGCGGCGCTGGTTCAGCGCCTCATGCAGCGCGATGCGGTAGATCCAGGTGCGCAGGCTGGCTTCGCCCTGAAAGCGGCCGATGCCGCGAAAAACTTTGACGAAGACTTCCTGGGTAATGTCGGCAGCGTCGCCAGGATTCGGCAGGATGCGATAGATCAGGCTGTAGAGCGGCTGCTGGTAGCGGGAGATGAGCCAGGCAAAGGCTTCCTCCGATCCCGCCTTGAGCTGCGCGATGACCGCAGCTTCCTCGGGATGAATGCCCATGACCCCAGCCAGATTTCCCACGGCCGTACCTGCCTGCATCAACTGCTCCTTTTAGCGTAGCAGGAATTGCAACCCTGCTGCGCGTCTGCCCCGGAGCCCGGCACGCTGGTCGGCGCACCGGGTGTCAGCCGGGTTCAAGTGCCTCGCTCACTCTGTTCTGTTTAGACACACGTCCGCCCTGCAGGGTTCCCGCTCTTTTCGCCACAGAAAGGCGGAGTTACTGCGGGTTAGAGGAATTCGAGGTGGATTGTGTCGTTTTGGGCTCCGGCTTTTTGGCCGTCGTCGTGGTGTGTTTGTGGTGCACGGTGTGCGCGGGGGCCGGCCCATCATCCACCACCGTGGTCCTCACCTGCTCCTGACGATGCTCGACCACCGTCGCGGCCGCTGTCCGCAACTGGATCACCTCGGCCTGCTCCCGCTCCGAGCCGCTGAGGATCGCGTCCCCCAGCGAGGTCCGCGCCGTCTCGAGCGTTTTGAGTGCCGTTTCGAGCTGGGCTTCCTCGTTCTCAGGAGCGGCCAGCTCGGCCGTTTCCACCACCCGCAGCAGCGTGTCGTAGAGGGCGTCCACGTTGCGGTACACCGAGAAAGCTGCCGGAACCGATGTGGGCGCGGCGTCGGCCTGCTGCAGCAACCCCGCCAGCGTGCCGCTCAAATCGCGCTGGATCGACGAAACATCCCCATCCACGGCATCGCGAACCGGGTTCGGCGCCTTCCAGCGCTTCACATTGATTCCGTCCAGCGTCTGCGCCACCTGCGAAAGCGCCGGACGCACGGTTGACGACACCGTCGAAGTGGCGGGGGCTGGACCGGGAGCCGGAGCAGCAGGAATCATGGGTGTGCCTTGTGCCGCCAGCGAGGCCGGCACAGCCATGATGAGGAGGGGGAGGGCAAGCCGATAAAAGGGCATCCTCGATGCACGATGCGTCCGGGCCGGCCGCGGTTGCCTCGGCGAGTCCGGCGATGCGATCGCCGTGCGGCGATTCGGTCCCGGCAGCGCCTGGACCGGGTACCGGCGTGCGCAGCTCTGTCCTTCGCGCGCCGCGCTTTCGTTGACGAATCCCTGCCGGTCCATGAAAATAGGATAGTCCCGCGTGTGGGCCTGTGGCGCAGCTGGGAGCGCGCTTCCATGGCATGGAAGAGGTCGTCGGTTCGATCCCGACCAGGTCCACCAAATCACACACCAGAATTTGTCTGAGGTCCTCCGCGACGCGCGTCGCTCAGGATTTCGTCTGCGCGCTCCCGCAGCGCTCCCGCCCGCACCGCGGCTTTCCCCACGCCGAATTCGTTGTTTCAACCCGCCTTTTTCGCCGGCAGGCCTTCTTCGGTATCGAAGTACTTGATGAACATGACCTCGTTCTGCGCTTCGTTATAGAGCAGCTCGTCGGCAGCGGCCTGAATCATCAGGATTCCAAATCCGCCAGGCCGAATCCCGCGTTCCTCACGAACGGACATGTGGGCCACAGGTTCCGTTTCGGGTTGGCCGACCGCTGCATGAGTCAGTTCCGAAAAGGAAAAACCGGGACCCGGGTCGGCGATGCGGAACATGAGCATGCGCGGAGAGCGGACCGAAGCGATCCGAACCTTTCGATTGGGATCGAACTGGCCACCCCACTCGATGGCGTTGAGGAGCAGTTCGCGGAAGGAGGAAGCGATTGTTTCGCGCACGTTGTCGGGAAGGTCGGCGTCCAGCTTCATCATCACAGTCTGAATCCGTTCGGCGGCTTCGCTGGTGCACGGAATGAGCAGCTCGACCCAGTGCGGACGGGCCGACAAGACTTCGATATCCGGGCACTGATCGGCGGAGAGCGCGCGTTGCGCGACTTCGACGGCCTGGCGGGGTGGGAACGGTTTGCTGAGGTAATCGTAGGCTTGTTCCTTCACCGCCCGCAGCAGAGTCTCCGACGTACCGTCGGAGGTCATGACGATGACTTTCGGCCGGCTCGCCGAGGTGCGAATGCGCGCCAGCACTTCCAGGCCGGAAAGGCGGGGCATCCAGATGTCCAGGAAGACAAGGTCGTACCGTTTTTCCTGAATTGCGTCGAGCGCTGCCATCCCGTCTTCCGCTTCCGATACCTCAAATCCAGCGGTTTCGAGCAGCCTGGCGACGCCGTGCCGGGTCGCAGCATCATCATCCGCAATCAGAATTCGATGTCGAGCCGGCGTTTCGTCGGACATAAAAGGCCTCCTCAATCATCGCCATCGGAATCGCTGAATACTATTCCGCTCTGCCGGTGGCGTCAATTCGGGCTTCGGCGTAGACTATGTCACTCATCCCCGGAGAACGAACATGTCGGCGCACTCACCCTTGAGACCAACTGCCCCCGACAACGAAGTCACGGACTTACTCGATCTGTCCCTCGACCTGATCTGTGTAGCCGGCCTCGACGGATATTTCACGCGGGTGAACAAAGCGTGGACAGACGATCTCGGCTGGGCAAAAGAGGAACTGCTCAGCCAGCCGTGGATCCATTTCGTCCATCCGGACGACCAGGCGGCGACGATTGCCGAGGCTACCCGGGTTCTGCAGGGACATAAAACCATGCGCTTCCGGAACCGCGTTCGCTCCAGAGACGGTTCCTGGCGATGGATTGTCTGGACAGCGGCTGCGCCGGAGGATGGACAGTTTTTCTACGCGACGGGTCGTGATGTCACCGAGGTGAAGCAGGACCAGGACCTGCTGCTCGCGCAGTACTCCGTCACCAGGGTGCTGGCGGAAGCACCTTCCCTGCACGAAGCGGCGCCGCAAATCCTCCGCAACATTTGCGAAACGCTGGAGTGGGTCGCAGGCACGCTGTGGCAAGTGGACAAAGGAGAAGAAGTCCTGCGTCCGATCGAGACCTGGTGCATACCAACCGCGAATTTAAGCGAGTTTTCGGCGGCGACCCTCTCCCGCACCTTCGATCGAGGGGTTGGTCTCCCCGGCCGTGTTTGGGATACCGCGGACGCCCTTTGGATCGAGGACATAACCGGAGCTGCGAATTTCCCTCGTGCTCCGATCGCTTCGAAGGAAGGCCTGCACAGCGCGTTTGGATTTCCCATTCTGCTCGGGGACGAGGTCCTGGGCGTACTCGAGTTCTTTAGCCACCAAATCCGGCAGCCTGACATGAAGCTGCTCAATCTGTTGTCATCGGCCGGCAGTCAAATCGGCCAGTTTATCGAGCGTACGGAGGCAGAAGCGGGGTTGCGGCTCTATGCGTGCGAGCTGGAACTCGCGAGGCAAGCCGCCGAAGATGCGACCCGGGCGAAAAGCGAGTTCCTCGCCAACATGAGCCACGAGATTCGCACGCCGATGAATGCGATTGTGGGGATGACCGAGCTGGCCCTGGGCACTCGGCTCACCAGCGAGCAGCGCGAATACCTGGGCACGATCAGGGATTCTGCCGATGCCCTGCTCGCGCTCATCAATGATCTGCTCGATTTCTCCAAAATCGAGGCACGGAAGTTCGAACTCGACAAGAGTGCATTCAATCTCCGCGACACCCTCGAAGACACGGTGCGCCTGCTCGCTCCGCGCGCTCACCAGAAAGAACTGGAACTGGGCTGCCACATTCAGGCCGATCTGCCCGATCGCGTCTTCGGCGACCCGATTCGTCTGCGGCAGATCGTTATCAATCTTGTCGGGAATGCCATCAAGTTCACCGACAAAGGCGAAGTGATGCTGCATGTGGAGCGGCAAGGTCAAACTGAGTCGACCCTCGATATGCATTTCTTTGTGTCCGATACAGGCATTGGCATTCCTGAGGAGAAACAGCAGGCGATCTTCGAGGCCTTCGAGCAGGTGGATAGCTCGACGACCCGCAAGTATGGTGGAACCGGATTGGGACTCTCCATCAGCGCGGCCCTGGTCAAGCTGATGGGCGGAGCCATCTGGGTGGAAAGCAAGGTGAGTCAGGGGAGCAAATTCCATTTCACAGCGGTATTGGAATTGAACGAATCAGAAGCGGATCCACTCGCCGAAACGAGTCACGAGCTCATGGATTTGCCCATTCTGGTCGTGGATGACAATGCTTCAAATCGGCGCATCCTGAAAGAAATCCTGACGAACTGGCACATGAAGCCAACCCTCGCCAACAGCGGCGCTGAAGCGCTCGATGCACTGGGCAAGCGCAATTTGGAGAATACGTTCGCCCTCGCCCTGCTCGACGTCCACATGCCGGGCATGGACGGGTTCGCGCTGGCGGAGCAAATCAAAACCAGGTTCGCAAACCTGGGGATCAAAATCCTTCTGCTGACCTCCGCATCGAGGCCAAACGATGCTGCGCGATCGCGCGAGCTGGGAATCTCCGGTTATCTCAGCAAGCCGATCAAGCAGTCCGAGCTGCTGGACGCAATCGTGACCGCGATGGCTGAAAAAGGCCGGACACGGGATCGACGCGAAAGCGCATCCGCTTTCCTCCAGCCTGCCGGATGCCCGCTGCGAGTCCTGCTCGCGGAGGATAACCCGGTCAACCAGACCCTGGCGATGAGGATCCTGGAGAGGCTCGGCCACCGGGTCGAGGTTGTCAACAACGGCAGGGAGGCGGTCGAACGATCGCAGGCGGAAGATTTCGACCTCGTCCTGATGGACGTGCAGATGCCCGAGATGGATGGACTGGAGGCAACGGCGGCCATCCGTGCCGCCGAAGCAGCCACTGGAAAGCATGTCCAGATTGTTGCGATGACGGCGCATGCAATGAAAGGCGACAGGGAAAAGTGCCTCAGTGCCGGAATGGATGGGTATCTTTCCAAGCCGATTCGAATTCAGGAATTAACAAAAGCAATGTCTGAAGCAGAAAAGACGCGGAATGAGGGCCAATCTCCCGAGCAGAACTCATTTCACGCCATCGGTCCCATTGAGCTGCTTCTTGACTCGGTCATGGGAGATCGAGCTCTCCTCGCCGAAATGGCCGAGCTATGGCTTGCAGACAGCATGAAGCAGGAAGAGCAGATCCGAGAAGGCTTCGATTCGGGCGACGCCCCGATGGTCCGCCGGGCGGCTCACGCTCTTAAAGGCTCGGTGGGGACATTTCAGGCTCACGCCGCGCAGGAGGCCGCGGGGCAAATGGAAATCTGCGCGAAAGATGCCGATCTGGCCGGAGCGAGACGAGCATGGTCAGAGCTTTCGACCCAAATCGATCGGATGCGGCAGGACCTTCGCCGCCTCGCGCGGACGCCCGACGTAAGTCACTGAAATGTTATTCCGGGCCTATGGCGTGAAAGAAGCCGTCGGCTCCCTCCCGACCAGATCCACCAATTTCCGTCCCGAACGTGGGCCTCCCGGCACGTCCTGCCAAAATCGTTTCTTGACTGGCCGTTCAAACTCGCGTTTTCGAAATTTGGTCCTGCGAGGTCGTACCTGCCGCTCCTTCGGTGAGAGCCAGTGTGAGAACCGTAATATCGTCCTCCTGTCCAAAATCGCGCGCCGCTTCCACGATTTGTCCCGCGCTCTTGCGGCTCCATGCCTGTGCGCGTGCGAAGCCGAATAGTTCGCCGCTGGCAGAACGTGCTTCCACCACTCCGTCGGTGAGCAGGGTGAGTTGAACCCCGGGCTTCAGTGCGAACATCGCCTCCTGATATCTGGTTTGGGGAGAAAGTCCGAGAGGCAATCCGCCCTCGAATGCAAGCTCCTCGCCATCGCAGTACGGCGGCAAATGCCCGGCATTGGCGAGAGACAGAGTTCCGTCCGGATCGATCCGCAGAACGAGGCAGGTCGTGAATCCGTCCTGGCTGCGCGACGACAGACTTCGATTGGCTGCTTCCAGAATCTCTCCCGGGTCCGTGGTGTACTGGGCCACGGCGCGAAAGGTGCCGAGAAGCACCGAGACTGTCATCGCGGCGGGCATACCCTTCCCGCTCACATCGCCGATCACGGCAAGAACGCCGCCGCGTGGTGCCGGCAGAATCTGAAAGAAATCGCCGCCTACCTGCCCGGCGGGTTGATACGCGCTCTCGATCCTGAACCCGGGCAGCACCAGCTTCTCGTTTGGGATCAGCACCTGCTGCACGGCTTTCGCGGCCTCGATCTCAGTCTCCGCGCGCAGCTGCCGGGCACCCTCGCTGTTGATGTGCTGGGTCGTCACGAGCGCACTGGCGAGAGCCGTGGCGAAAATCAGGAAGACATCGAAGCGGAACGCGCTGGCCGCCGCAGCGGGTGCCACATCGTTACCGTGCCAGTGAACGATTGCGATCCCATAGAGTGCAAAAATAATCGGCACGACAACCAGCAGTCGCTGCAGAGGAGGGCGGTGGCGGAGCAAAAGAACGGCCGGCCCACAAAGGCCGAACAAAAAGGCGAAGAGCAAAACCAGTGGCCGCGACATGCTTCCACCGAGGACGGCATCCACCAGGAAACCAATGGAGGCCATACGAAAGAAGCGCGCCGCCAGGAGGTAGCGGAGACGGCTGACTGGAAAGTCGACGAGATGCGGGCCGAACCAGTCGTATCTCCGCTTTCGTAACAGGAGCCAGCCCGGCAGCACCAGCAGAACGATGCCTAACGCAACTCCGAGGAGAAATCGCCGGATGGACATCCGCAGCTCCTTACGCTATCGCAACCGATTCTGCAGGCCCTAGAGTAGCCCGTAAGAATCGTCCCTTGCAGAGAATTCCTGAAGAGGATCGTCAATCCGCATTCAAAACTGCACCAGAACTGGTCAGTTGAGAGCCTCGATCCGTGCGAGGAGACGCGGGCTGCCGGGTCTCCACTCCCGGCCGCCTGCGATCGATCAGAAACGCCGCGACGATCAACGAAAAGCCGACGGTTGCCCGTCCTGCGCAATGCGGCGCGCGCCGCTCCGTCGACTAGTTACCCGGAAGTCTAAAGTAACCTTCGTTATTCCCCATGGGAAGACCTGTTCAAGCCTTCATTTGCCGCAGCTTTAGTTCGATCATTAATAACACAAGAGTTACTAACACTACCTATCCCACGAAAGTACCACTCGTTTTGTGCCTAAAGTAATATGCACTTCGGTTTCTATCTGCTATTGTTGCCCCAGTTTCAGTCATTTTGGGGGAGATTCGCTGGGTTGCTGCACGGTGCACCCGGCCGGTTTGTGCGCCACGCGCTCCCGCGGCTGTGACTCTGAACTCCGGTCTCCTCCCAGGGCGGAGTCAGCAGAATTTCGCTAAGGAAGTAACCGCATGAGCCTTCCCCACCACTCCTCGCTGCCGGTGTCGCGGACATCGGCTCCTCAGGTCAGCCCGAAAGCCCGTTTCGTTTCCCGGATGCTGTCCTTGCCTGCCCACATGCCGCTTCTGGCGCTGGCGGCCCTCGCCGCTCTGGCCCTCCCCGCCGCCCGCGCCCAGAATGCTTTTCCCTCCACAGCAGTAGGCAGCAGCGCCGCGGCGCAGACGGTCAACGTCACGGTGACTACCGCAGGAACGGTGCAGACCGTCGAGTACTTCACCCTGGGCGCATCGAACCTCGATTACGCAAGCGCCGGATCGGGTGACAGCTGCACAGGCAACTCGTTCTCCGCAAAACAAACCTGCAGCGTCAGCGTCGGCTTCTCGCCGAAGTACGCCGGATCCCGCAACGGCGCGGTCGTTCTGCTGGATGGCAGCGGCAACGCCCTCGGGACCGCCTATTTGACGGGTGTCGGACAGGGATCGATGGCGGTCCTGGTCCCCGGCACCGCGGGCGTCGCAGCCGGCCAGGTGGGTCAGTGGACCCTGTTGGGTGATGGCGGATCAGCCCTCTCCGCCGACCTGTATCTGCCCTCCGGCGTCGCCATCGATGGCGCGGGCAACGTCTTCATCGCCGACTCGAATCACGATCGTGTCCGCGAAGTGCTGGCCGTGGCCGCGGGTGGCTATGCAGTCGGTGACATCATTACCGTCGCTGGCGACGGCGACGCGGGCTATAACGGCGCGGGTCCCGTGACCGCGGACAAGAGTCCTCTCAACATTCCCAGTTCCGTCGCGATCGACGGCGCGGGCAACATCTACATCGCCGATACGAACAACAACGTGATCCGCGAAGTGAATGTGGCTCTGAACACCATGTTCACGGTAGCCGGAAACAACGCGCCGGGCTACTCCGGTGACGGCGGAGATGCGACTGCTGCCGAGCTGAATTCGCCCAAAGGCATCAGCGTCGACGCCGCGGGCAATCTTTATATCGCTGACACCGGCAACAACGTCATCCGCAAAGTGAGCGGCGGCAAAATCTCCACCGTCGTCGGCACCGGCGCGCCGGGAGCCACCGGCGACGGCGGCGCGGCAACCAGTGCGACCCTGGATGCCCCTTACGCCGTGGCCTTCGATTCCACCGGCAACATGTATATTCCCGATTCGGGCAACAACCGCATCCGCATCGTTACCGGGACGACCATCAACACCTTTGCCGGCACCGGAACCGCGGGCTACACCGGCGACGGCGGACTCGCGACGGCGGCTGAACTCGACACTCCCTTCGGCGTGGCCTGTGACCCGGCGAGCAACGTGTATATCGCCGATGCGCGCAACTACGAGATTCGCAAAGTCAGCGCGACAACGAAAAAGATCTCCACCGTGGCCGGCTCGTACCTCAACCCGACCTACATGGACGGCAAGAACGACGAGACGTACGGGAACGGACAGACCGGGGAAAACTACACCGGCAATGGCGCCGCCACCGATGCCGGCATTTACGCGCCGTACTCTCTCGCCATCGATTCGTCCGGCAATCTCTACGTCGCTGAGTATTTCGATCACATCGTCCGGGAGATCGTTGCCGACCAGGCGACGCTGTTCTTCTCGCCGCAGTTTTGGGTCAATCAGGTGAGCTCGGCGCTGAATCAGACGATTGAAAACGACGGCAACGCCGATCTGACGTTCAGCGCCATCGACAATGACGCCAATTCTGAGTTGGGTCCGACCACCAGTTGCAGTACCACCAGCGGCTCCGTGGTGCATCGCGACGGAACCTGCCTCATCGGCGCCAGGTTTGCACCCACAGTCTCCGGGAATCCGGTCGTGGGCAACATCAGCGTCACTACCAACTCCGGCGGTCCCGCTCTGGGAATCGCGCTGGTCGGCCAGTCCCTCGCGCTCAACCAGCCCAGCGTCACCCTGGCCGCGGCCCCCAATCCGGCGAGCTTTGGAGCCAACGTCACCTTTACCGTCACCGTCATTCCCGGCACCGGCGCCACCGGCGGCACACCCACCGGTACCGTGAGCTTCACAGATACGTACACCCCGGCTGGCGGCGCAGCCAATCCCCCCGTCGCCATCGGCACCCCGCAGACTTTGGCCGCCGGTAAAGCGACCCTGGTGCTCAACAACCTCGGCGTCGGCTCGCACGTCATTGTCGCCACTTACAGCGGCAACACCTACTATCAGGGGGGCAACCCGAACGGCAATTCCAACCCCATCACCGAAATCATCAACAACACCGTCTCGGTCGCCCTGGTGAACAGCACCGGCAACAATCCATCCATACTCGGAGCCAATGTCACCTTCCAGGCGACGGTGACAGTCACCGGCACTGAGCCCATCACCAACCCGGTGTCCTTCTACAACGGAACCACGCTGCTCGGCACTGTATCTCCCACCGCCGGGGTGGCCAGCTTCTCGATCACCACCCTGCCGCTGGGCAGCAACTCGATCACCGCCAGCTACACCGATCTCGAGGGCGACACCGCCACCTCAAAAGCGCTCGTGCAGATGGTGGAGCAGCAGACGACCACGGCGGTCGCCTCCAGCCTCAACCCTTCAACGTTCGGCACCGCCGTCACCTTTACGGCCACGGTCACCGCCACCGGAACGGTCACGCCCACCGGCACGGTGACGTTCTATGACGGAACCACGAAGATCGGCACCGGAACCCTGGCGGGCGCCGGCGTCGCGACCTTCATCACCTCGACGCTCACCGTGGGCACGCACAACATCAGCGCGACCTACGGCGGCGACACCAACGACTTCAGCAGCACCACCGCAACCGCCGTGGCGCAGGTGGTGACGGACGCGACCAGCGGCACGACGCTGACGGCGAGCGCCAATCCGGTGATCGCCGGCAAATCGGTTGTGCTCACCGCGACCGTATCCGAAACGGGTGGGACCGCAAAGCCCACCGGCACGGTGGACTTCATGAATGGCACGGCCCTGCTGGGAACCGGAACGCTGAACGCAGCAGGCGTGGCCACCTGCACCGCATCCGGCCTTGCAGTCGGCACGTACTCCATCACCGCCGCGTACCAGGGCGACGCCAACAATAGCGCCAGCACCTCGGCATCGCTGTCACTGAGCGTGGTGCAGGCAACCACTCAGGTCGCGCTCACCGCCAGCGCCACTTCGGTGACGGTCAGTACGCCCGTCATGTTCACCGCGACCATCACCGGCAACGGCGGCGTCCCCACCGGCAAAGTCACTTTCATGGACGGCACCGCCTCTCTGGGTACCGCAACGCTGAACGCCGCGGGCGTGGCCACCTTCACCACCTCGGCCCTCCCCGTCGGTTCGCAGAGCATCGTGGCCGACTACGCCGGTGACGCCAACGACGCCTCCAGCAGCTCGTCGCCGATCACGATTAACGTCGGCGCGTTCGCCTCGGTCACCGAGCTGGCCGCGTCCGCCACCAACATCGGCAGCTCGCAAACGTTATCCCTGCTGGCGACCGTCTCTTCCCCCAGCGCCACCCCGCCCACCGGAACCCTGACCTTCGTCAGCGGCTCCAACACTCTCGGCACCGCGACGCTCGCCAACGGCTCAGCCACGCTGAACGTGAAACTGAATGCCGGCAGCTACACCATCGTCGCCAAGTACGGCGGCGACACCAACGATCAGCCCTCCACCTCCAACAGCGTCAGCGTGACCGTGGGTCAGGACACCGGCTTCACCATGCAGCTCTCGCCCACCTCGCTGACCATCCCCTCCAGCCAATACGGCGTGGTCAACATCGACATGAAGTCAGCCGCGGGCTTCACCGACACGATGGCGCTGGGCTGCTCCTCGCTGCCCTTCTCCGTCACCTGCAGTTTCTCCAGCAACGATGTCAGCCTTGCCGCCAACGGAACCGCCTCGGTGCAGCTGACCGTTGACACCAACTCCCCGCTCACCTCCGGCGGCCAGGCGAAAAACGAGATGCCCGGCCACGGTAACGGCATGCTCGCAGCGGCCGTCTTCCCCGGCTCCATGCTCTTCGGCTTCGTCTTCTGGCGATTCCGCAGGCGGCACTCGGTGCTGAAGGTTCTGGCGGTCGTCGCGATGCTGGCGGGCACCACGTTCCTCATGAACGGCTGCGGCGGCCTCTCGCTCAACAGCGCGAAAGCCGGCACCTACACGATCCAGATCACGGCAAGCGGCCAGAAGACCGGCGTCACCCAGGTAGCCAATCTCACGGTGCAGGTTACCCAGTGAACGGAGCACAAGCCATGATCCAACGCACCGTCTTTCCCTGCGCGCTGCTGCTGGCTCTCCTCCTGGGCGGCAGCGTGCAGGCGCGAGCTCAGTCGCCTGAGGCCTCCACCGGAGGCGAGGAGCGGATTACCGTAGGGGGCGACATCAACGCTACCTACCTTGGCTACGGAAAACGCTGGATCGGCGGCGCCGGCGCCAGCGTCGACGCCAACTGGAACTGGCGCCTCGGGATCGAGGGAGAATCCAATTTCACCGTTTATCGCGAGTTCGCCAACACCCACGCGACCACCTATCTCGCCGGACCGCGCTACCAGCTCAACGCCCTCGGCTCGAGCTATCGCTACCGGCCCTACGTGAAGGCTCTCATCGGAGTGGGGCAATTCAACTTTCCCTACAACTACGGGCACGGCAGCTATTTCGTCGTTGCGCCCGGTGCTGGAGTCGATTACCGCCTTAACTATCGCTGGCGCTTGCGCCTGGTCGATTTCGAATACCAGTACTGGCCGCAGTTCAGCTTCGGGGCCACGCAGAACTACGCCATCACCACCGGCATCCGCTACAACATCCGCTGACTTTACTCCTCTCCTCCTCCATAGCCGCTGGGACTCTAGCTCGCTTCCGGTCCCGGCGGCTCTTCTTTGTCAGCCTTCGACCGTAGCTCCTGATCGTCTCCCGCGCCGGTTCTCACATCCTCGATCGTGCTCAGCTCGTCGGGAGCAGTCTGCAACGGCGGCTCGCTTGTTTGCGGTGCGAAAGGACCCTCATCGCCGATCCGCATAACCGCCGGCGGCACGGGTGCGATCTGCACCAGCCCCGGAGCAGCAGGCTCGGCGTGCGTCATCGCGGCTTCGTGCTGCTGGCGCGCCGCCGCGTCCAGATCCACCGGAATCCCGCCCGGCACAATCTCCGCGTATCCATATTGGTGTTTCAGATCGCTGGTCGCCCGCACCACAATGAACAGCAACGCCAGCGCCACGATCACCCCGAAGGCGCTGCCTTCCGGACCCTGTGCGTTGCCCGTGATCCATCCCGGCCCCACCGCATTCGTCACAAACACCGGCGAGAAGTTCAGGCCGCCCGCCATCGGCAATCCAAAGATCAGGCTCAGCACGGCGACCCACGCAAAATGGAAGCCCCAGCTCACCCACACCGCTGCGGTGCGCAGAGCGGCGAGGGCCAGCACGCACCCCAGCAGGAACGAGGCCAGCACCGCGGCCGTGCTGGTCGGCGTGGCATGCGTGCGCCAGATGGCATAGACCACCGCCATGAAGAAGGTGCCCATCACCGGCCCCATGGCGTCGACCAGCTTCCGGTAGGCGAAACCGCGGAACGCCAGTTCGATCGCCAGCGTGGCCGCCAGCAGCGCAACCACGTCCAGCACCGCAACCCAGATCTGGTGACGATTGCCGAAGATCGTAATCACCATGCCGCCAATAATCGCCACCGGAAGCACGCAGGCCACCGCTCCCGCCCATCCCAGCGCCGCGCCCAGCGCAAATTCGCCCTTCCACGTCGGGCGCGCATCGAGCCCGATATTCTTGCCCGGACGGCCGCGCCGCAAGGTCAGGCGGCTCATGAGCGAGTACCCGAGAATCAGCAGGAAGAGAAGAAAGATCCGGTGCAGCGGCTCGAAAAAATCGCCGAACGAGAGTCCGCCGGCCGCCCGCATCGCGATCACGTCAGCGCACAGGAACCACGCCGCCGCCAGCAAAAACCACCCCAGCGCGCTCAGGCGCTCCCAAAATGTCACGCAATGGCTCCGGAAATCCCTGCGGCGCGATGCAATCTCATCAGGACGTTTCGATGCTGCTCCCGCTCAGACGGTGTAGAACTGCGCCATGTTGCGGAACTTGTCGTAGCGGCGCCGCAACAGTTCGTCGAGCGGAAGAGTCTTGACCTCATTCAGGTGCCAGCGCAGCTTTTCGGCGAGCAACTCCGCAGCCTTCGCCGGATCGGCATGCGCGCCGCCTTCCGGCTCCGGCACAATGTCGTCCACGCAGCCGAAGCCGCGGGCATCCTCGGCCGTGGGCTTCAGCGCCACCGCCGCTTCAACGCGCTTCGTTGCGTCGCGCCACATAATGGCTGCGCACCCCTCCGGCGGAATCACCGAATAGATGGCGTTCTCGAAGATCAGCACGCGGTCGGTGACGGCCAGCCCCAGAGCGCCGCCCGATCCGCCTTCCCCGGTGATCGCAGCAATCGTGGGCACCCGCAGCCGCGACATCTCCTTCAGGTTGCGCGCAATCGCCTCCGCCTGGCCGCGCTCTTCGGCACCCACCCCCGGATACGCTGCCGGCACATCGATCAGGATCAGCACCGGCCGCTGAAATTTTTCGGCAATCTTCATCGCCCGCAGCGCCTTGCGATAGCCCTCCGGATTGGGCATGCCAAAGCGGCGGTGCACCTTGTCCTTCGTCGACCGTCCCTTGAGGTTGGCAATCGCCATCACTTCCTGGCCCTCGAAGCGCGCCATGCCGCAGACCATCGCCGGGTCGTCGCCAAAGGCGCGGTCCCCGTGAATCTCGCTGAAGTCGGTGAAGAGGCGTGCGATGTAGTCCATCGGATAGGGCCGCTCGGGATGCCGCGCCAGCTCGGTCTTCCCCCACGCCGGAGACACCGGCTCCGCCTGCTGAATGATCTCGGTCTGCTCACTCATAGAGGAAGGAACGCTGTCGAGTTCGATTGTATGGGGCACGGTGTGCGGCGGCAAATGGGGGAGGGGGCCAGTCGCGTCAGGTGCTATCGAAAGCTGCCCGATTTTCGGACATCTCTTGGCGCCAACGTTCGTCGATAATGTTTTATGCCTCGGCGGAGAAGAAAAACGCTGACCGAGCCAAAGATGGCTCAGGCGGCCGACCTTTTGGGATTGGTTGTACGGCTCCAGGGTGATTTCTGGGACGCTCTGCTGGAACTAGAACTGACACTGGATGTTGAAATTGATGCGAGCAGAGACCTTTCGAACTGGGACGTGCAGAGCCTATACGAGGGGCTGGCGGACGACTGCGGGCCAGCCTCGCGCGTCGGACTCATCAGCGGCGGTTAGTGAGGTGCCGGGTAGCCCGTGTGATCGGTTGACTCATCAGATGCGATTTGCTCGAACCTATGCATCAGTGCTCCAATCTCCCGCTCGGCGAAACTCTGGCAGTCTGCATACAGTTTGGCCAAAAGAGAGGGCAAAGCAGTCGACAGGGAAGACGTGACCCGCTGGGCTTCCGGGAAGCCGTCACGAAACGCCTGAATTCTCTCGCGATTCACGCTGAGCATTTGCTTTCTGTCCGACTTATCGGGCCAAACTCCGTTCCAGTACCTGCATGTGAGGCAAGACGGCGCGCATCGTTCGCCGTCATGGGATAAAAAGGAAGCCCATCCGGAAAGAGCGAGGGTGAGTTCCTTCTGCGAGTCATCGCGACGCTTTTCCCCGTTGTACCGCCGACAGGCGACCAGGACATTCCCGGGAACATGAAGACCGGCGCGGAGGCGGTTCATCCCGTCGAGGTGCTCAACGACGCAAATCGAGGGATTGAGTTCGCAAAGACAATACGGGCAGCGATTTCCGAAGCGCTCGCGCACCAGAGCCCCGTATTCCTCTCCGTCCACGCGAATGCTCCAGTCCTGAGAGACCTTGCGGCTCAGTTCATGTAGAAACATGCTGATGAGCTTGTTCGCCACATCGGACTTCGCGCGCCGTGTGGCTGAGCGCAACTGAGCAGTCGAGTCGGTCACTTCCCGTCCTCGAAAAGCCATGCGATGGTAACGCCAAGGGCCTCAGCAAGCGCCTTCGCCTCATAGTCGAGGACTCGTCGGTGATTGTTCTCAATTTTCGCAATCGCAGCGCGATCAAGCTGAACATCCAGCCGTGCCAACTTCCCCGAAAGTGCATCTTGTGTGAGGGGTGGGCTCGCTGCATTCCTTGCGTCCGCTACCCTCTTGCCCACAATGTTCTTTCGCTTATCGCGCTTAGTCACGCGGTGAGCGTATCCCTTAATGTCGAGTAAAGTGTTCCAAATTAGAACACTAGGGAAGAGGATCTAAATGCGCTGAGCCCTCGAAGATCAACTCTCGCGTCAGAAACCCCTCTTCACTGCCTCCCGGTCTCGCGAATCCCAAGCAGCACGGCAATGTACTGGCGGACTTTCGTCACCAGCGAGGTAGCTGCTTTGGAGTGAAATTCGGCATGACGGCTGGCCCAGTCGAGGCTCTTCAACTGATCCACAAGAATGGCGCCCTCTACTTCGTCCACGGTCACGGGAAGGGCGAATGGGTAAGGTTTCCGCTTGCTTGTCAACGGGCACACGACGGCCAGGCCGCTGGCGCGGTTATACCGGAGGTCCGTCAAAACCAAAGCCGGTCTCCGTTTCGCCTGCTCCCGGCCCACCTGGGGATCGAAATCCAGGTAAACAATGTCGCCGGTGTCCGGAACATACGGCGCTACCATTCGACCCTCTCCCGGCCCCGCTCCGGGCCAGCGGAAATTTCCTCATAGCGATTCTCCGGCGTGATCTGCGCAATGAGCTCGGCGAGAGGCGGAACCCTGCCCACGCGGCGCAGCCGAACCGCTCCTTCTGCGCCGACCTCGATCTCCAGCGCATCTCCCACCCTGAGGTTAGCCTCCTCAGCAATGTGCCTGGGAATGCGCACTGCCAGACTATTACCCCACTTCAACATTTGCGCCCGCATGGAAATCGCCCCCGATCTCGTTGTAGATACATTGTATCATTCGCTGCCTGGAGGGCACGGCAGTCTGCAACGTGACCCTGTTAACGACTCAGACAATCCCCCTCGCCAACCCTCTTGTCTTCAGTGAATCGTTCTTCGCGCTGGTAACGTAC
>JBARMS010000029.1:0-1531 GCA_049802575.1 Acidobacteriaceae bacterium
CAGCAACCTGGACTGGACGCTCGTGCGGCCGCCGATGTTGACCGACGGTGAGAAGACCGGCGTTGCCAGGGTGTTGAGCACGGAGGGCGGCGAGAAGGCGCACAAGATTGCTCGCGCCGATCTTGCGGCATTCATGGTGAAGGAACTGGAAAGCAGCCAGTATGTGCGTCAGGCTGTGACGGTCACGACCACATAGCAGGGCTTCCGCGAAGAGTACGACAGATGACCGTGGAAATTCACGGCTCTGGCGGAGTGCTGGCTGCGCAACTCACAAGCTCTGGCGTTCGCATCGGAGCATCACTTTCGTTCTGACAAGGAGAAAACGAGCATGTATTTAGTCATGGGTATTACTGGAAACGTTGGCGGCGCCACCGCGCGGCATCTGCTGCAGCAAGGCAAACAGGTGCGAGCCCTTGTGCGCAATCGCGAGAAAGCGGCGAAGTGGGCCGGCCCGGGCGTTGAGTTGGTGGATGGAGACTGGAACGATGCAACAGCCATAGCGGCGGCTCTCAAAGGGGTTGAGGGCGCGTTTGTTATGTTGCCGGCTGTAGGAGCGCCCTCGCCTGATTTCAGAGAAGCAAAGGGCGTGATTGCGAACTATGTCGAGGCGCTGACCAGGGTGGTGCCCCCGCGGGTGGTAGCGCTCTCGTCGATGGGCGCGCACAGAACCAGCGGGGTCGGGAATGTCACGGCCTTATCACTATTGGAGCAAGGTTTTCGCGGCCTGCCCTCCCCGGTCGCATTTGTGCGCGCAGGCGGCTTTTTCGAAAACTTTCTCTTCGGCTTACAGGCCGCCCAGGGCGGAACACTACCGGTCTTCTACAATCCCACAAACCGGAAATCGACCATGGTCGCGTCCGACGACATCGGAGCAGAGGTGGCAACGCTTCTCACCGGGCCGGCGTGGTCAGGGCATCGCGTCATCGAACTGGGTTCGATGGTAAGCGCGGATGAAGTGGCCGCACAATTGGGTGAAGTCCTGTCACTCGACGTAAAAGCCTTCGCAGTTCCGCGTGCAGGGTGGGCGGAAGCCTTCCAGCAGTTCGGCATCCCGAAGGGCCACACGGGGCCTGCCGAAGAAATGTTTGAGAGCGTGAACGCGGGATGGATGGACCTCGGAATCACGGGTACGGAGCACGTAGCGGGCACGACCTCCGCACGCGATGTGTTTGCGGCCGCACAGAACGCCGTCAGGGCGTAAGTCCGGGGCAAGCTGAATCTGCGGAACGGGCGAAGGCCGGTCCCAATGATCGGACGACGCCATCGCAGCCGTACAAGAGCCGACTGATTACAGAACGCCTGAAGCCATTGAAACCGCAGGAAGAGGATCGCTTTGAACAGGAAAGCTGAACACACAATCGATAAACCCGCGCGGGCAGCAGATAAGCCCGCGCGGGCAGGTCGAGCTACTCAAATAGCCGCGATGGGAATCACCGGCCTCGTCGCCGTCATCTGGGTGTACTTCGGAGGGTTATATCTAATTCACGATCCCGGCGAATGGAGGATCGCCAATCAGCAACTCGGATACCCG
>JBARMS010000030.1:0-13240 GCA_049802575.1 Acidobacteriaceae bacterium
CAATGATGCTGGTGCCGATGCTCGACAACACCAGCCCGCTCAGATACTCCGATACCGACAACGGCGACGCAAACAGGTTCAGGAAATTCCGCGACCACACATCCTCGAGAAACGCCGTTGTGATGCCCTGCATGACCCGCGCCATGAAATCCCACAGCAAAACGGCGCCCAGCATCGTCGGCACAAAATTGAACCGTGCTGAGGAGACAGAATTCAGATACCGCGTGATGAATCCCCAAAGAATAATGTCGATGGCCACCCACGCGAACAGCGGCACAATGCGCGTCGGGCTTCCGCGCAGCAGATAGAACTGCCGCAGCAGCAAGGCCAGCGTCCGCCGCGGGAACTGTGGCATCACGCCTCCCCCTGCGCATGGCGAATCGTCAGAGGTTCTCGTGCCACCGCAACAATCAGATCTTCCAGCGTCTCGTGCCCGTGCGCGGCCGGCAGCGCACGCGGATCCCCCTCCAGCAAAATCTTTCCGTGCGAAAGAAAGAGCACGCGATGGCACACTTCCGCCACTTCCACCATGTTGTGGGACGTCCAGAGCACGCCCACATCGGTCCGCGCCGAATACTGCCGAATATCCGCTCGAATTTCCCGCGCGGTGGCTGGATCCAGCGAGGCGGTCGGTTCGTCCAGCAGCAGCAATCGCGGCTCGTTCAGCAGCGCCTTCGCCAACGCGACACGCGTCTGCTCGCCCGACGAGAGCACGCCGCATTTCGTATTCCGAAACCGGAGCAGATCGAATTCGGTCAGCACCGCCTCGATCCGGTCGTGCAGCCGCGGCACCGCGTACAGCATCCCGAACACGCGCAGATTCTGCGCCACCGTCAGATTGCCCGGCAGCGGCGCATACACGGCGGCGAAATTGGTGCGGCCCAGCGCCTGCCGGCGCTTGCGTTCCAGATCGTACCCATCAATGGCGATCCTGCCCGACGTCGGCTCCAGCACGCCGAGAATCATATTGATCGTCGTCGTTTTCCCTGCGCCATTCGGGCCGAGCAGCCCCAGGATCTCGTGCGGTCCCACTGCAAACGACACGTCATCGACGGCCACCGTCGTCCCGTATTGCTTACACAGGTGAGAGACTGCCAGGATCGGGGCGGATTTTGCTCCAGATTCGCTCACTGGAAATGGCGCCGTCGGCGGAGGATTGGTAACGGCGTCGGTCATCTGATTTCAGTCTGCATCCTCGGGGCGACAGGGGCAACCACCGATGTGGCATCCGCTGCCGGCCGCAACACCCTACGTCGGCCGCACTTCGAACCGCGCCGTATTCCGCCCGGAGTTCTTGGCCACGTAGAGGGCGGTGTCCGCGCGGCTCAGCACTTCCCACACATCCGCAGCATCGACATCGGGCCGAAACGTCGCGACTCCAAAGCTGCAGGTCAAATGCACTTGTCCCCCGGCTACCTGAAAATTCCGGGAGCGAATCGCGTTCAGCAGGTCTTCAATCCGGCTTGGCGCGACCTGCAGATCCCATCCCGGGAAAATGATCAGGAACTCCTCGCCGCCATACCGGCCGACCAGATCGTATCCTCGAGCGGCAGCTCGCAGCCGCGAAGCCGTTTCGCGCAGAATCTCGTCGCCGCACAGATGGCCGTAGTTGTCGTTCACGTGCTTGAAGTCGTCCAGATCGGCCAGAATCACGCCGAGCGGCTCGCCATCCCGCACCGAGCGTGACACTTCGCGCTCGAGATGCTCCAGAATCGCGGCTCGGTTGAACAGTCCCGTGAGCGAATCGTGCGTCGCCTGGATGTGCAGTTCGTGCCGTGCCGCTTCCAGCGCCGACTTCTCCGCCTCCAGTTGCGCGGTACGCTCCGCCACTACCCGCGTCAGCTCCCATTGCCGCCTCACCAGGCTGCGCGTGCGCAGGGCGACCACCACCCAGGCCAGCACCAGAATGCCGAGGCTGTAAAAGAGATACGCCAGTGGCGTCTTCAGCATCGGCGGACGCAGGTCGAACGTGAATGAAGCTCCAGGATCGTCCCACGCTCCGTTCTCATTCTTCGCTTCCACGGTGAAGGTGTAATGGCCCGGCGGCAGATTCGTGTAGCGCGCGCTGCGCGCGTCCGCCGCAATCCAGTCCGCATCGAAGCCCTGGAGCCGATACCGAAAATCCATCAGCTCCGGGGCAATAAAACTTGGCGCGGTAAACGAAACCATCAGGTTGCCCTGCCCAGGACCGATCCGCAGCCCATTCTGCAGCGGCAAGGCCGTCTTATTGAACGTGACCCGCTCAATCAGTGCCAGGGGAGGCATCATCCTCCCCTCCAGATGGGCCGGATCCACCACGGCCGCGCCCGCAATCGTGGCAAACCACAGCCGCCCGTCGCGCGCCTTCCACGCGCACGGCATGCTTCCAAACAGCGTCTCCGCGATGCGCAGCCCGTCAGCCTGACCGTACACCACAGCGTGTACATTGGCCCCCGCTAACCCCGCCGTCCGATTCAGCTCCGCCTTCGCGATGTGGTAGATGCCGTTGTCCCCGCCCATCCACAAATTGCCGAAGTTATCTTCGAGAATCGATCCGATCGTCGTGTCGGGGATCCCGCGGTCGGGCGTCCACGAAACGACCTGGCCATCCCGGATACGGCTCAGTCCTCCCGCGGCGAGGCCCGCCCACACATTGCCTTCTGCGTCTGCGTACACATACATCACGTGATCGCTGGGCATTCCGTTGGCCGTGGTGTATCGGATCAGCTCTCCATGGAAATACCTTTCGACACCGTCCCCATCCGTCGCCAGCCAAAGGGCACCGTCCTTCGACTGGGCGATACACCGGACGATGCCGGTTTCTGTCACATGCTGAAAATGGCCGTGGTCGAATTCCGCCAGGCCTTTAGGGTTAAAGCCAACCCAGATATGGCCGTCGCGGTCCTCGAAAAGCGAATTCAGTGAGGCGTCCGCTGCTTCAGGGTCCTGGAAAACATCTACGTGCCCCTTGTCCAGATGTGCCAGTGTGCCTCGGCGGTATCCAATCCAGAGGCTTCCGTCGTGGCTCACCAGCAGGGAATACACCGGCTGGTCGGGCAGCCCGTTGCGCTTATCCAGCACCTCCACGCGTCCATCGGGATAGAGCCTGTTCAATCCGTTGTAGTCGGCTCCAATCCACATGCTGCCGTCCGGCCCCTCCACCACTTCGCCGATGTAGTTACCGGATAGCCCCTCCGACTTCCCGAACACTGAGAACTTGCCGTCACGCAGTTGGACCACGCCGGCATCCAGCAGCCCCAGCCAAAGGCTGCCCTCGCGATCCTCCAGCAGCGCGTTCGTGCACAGATCGCTGGGAAGCCCCCGGGCGACCCCATACAGCTCAAGTTTGTCATCGTAGAGCCGCCCCAGGCCATGCCGGTCGAAGGCGATCCACAATGCTCCGTCGCGATCCACCAACAGGCCCGCAATCTCCTGCCACGGCAGAGCATGCGACGGGGCCGAAATCAAACCTTCCCGAATTTCGACCACGCCGTGGCTCTGCGTACCCGCCCAAACCGAGCCATCCTTGCCAGCGGCCAGCGCCGTGACGTCGCCTTCCGGCAACCCGTCGTGCGTGGTCAGCGTGACGAAATGGTCCTGCTCCAGGTGCGAAAGCCCATTCGCGGTGCCCACCCAGACCGTTCCCCGCGAATCGAGGGCAATCGCGTTGACCGCCGCATCGGCTAATCCACGGCCCGTGGTCCAGTTTTCAATCTGCCCATGGACGATGCGGTTCAGCCCGAGGCGCGTTCCCACCCACAACGCGCCCTCGTTGTCCTCGCACAGCGCGATGATGCTGTTGTCCGTCAGTCCCTCTTTAGTCGTCACCAGGGTGAACGTTCCCCCCCGTGCCGCCGTAGCCGCCGGCTCAAAGTGACTCAACCCGCTGTCGGTTCCCACCCACATCGACCCGTCCCGGCTGGACGCCAGGGTAGCGATGTAGTTCGAAGCCAGCCCCGCCGAGTTGTGGTGCGTGAAGGTGACAAAGCGAACGCCGTCAAACCGTGTCAGCCCTTCCTCAGTCCCCAGCCACACATAACCATCCGCCGTCTGCGCCAGCGCGTGAACCGAGTTTTCCGGCAGGCCGGATTCGCTGTTCCAGGTGGTCTGTACGTATTGCGTGATGGCCTTGTGAGGATCCAGGCCCCAGCCGCGCAGGGTCAGCAGCGACGCGAGGACCACAAATTGCGCAGCCTTCAGCAACCACTCCCATCGTCTTCGGATTGCGCCCGCCTGCATCATAATCCGTCAAAGGACGGAGGCGCATTTTCGGTTCTCATGCAGGATCCCGTAGCCCATGACCCGCCTGCGGCTAACCAACTCGGATCTCGCCAAACGCGAAAAAGGCTTGTTCCCGTGACAGAACTCCTCCCCTGAAAAATGAGACAAATCCTGCTGAAGTCCCGCCCAGGATGGGGGTTGAGCGGGTCTTTCGTGCCTGATGATCTTTGTGACTGCAGTGGTAACGGATTCATCCTCGCATAACCGCCGCAAAAGCGCAGCAATTTCTGTGTTCCGCCGTCGCGGTCGGCTACTCCTCCTGCGGCTCCAGAAATTCCCAGGTGATGGTGACCTCCGCGCCCAGTCCCTCCCCAATGCGAACCGCCGTCTCCTCAAGCTTTTCCATGAGTCCGGCCAGATAATCCCGCGATCCCGAGATCGCCGCTACCCCCAGAGTCGCCGACTGCCAGGTCAGCGCCTCATCCATTTCCGCGATGGAGACATTGAACCCGTGCCGCAGTTTTTCCTTCAGGCTTCGCACCACCTGCCGCCGGTCCTTCAGCGAATGGGCATGCTCCATGCGCAATTCAATCGTCATGGCGGCGACAGCCATCGGGAATTCCATCTTACTGGCCTGCGGTTGCCTGCCGCACGCGTCATTTCTGCATCATTCGGTCCCGCGCGGCGACGGCCTGCCGCCCGTCGGCGATCACCAGGGCTACGGCGGCGCAAGACTTCGCATCTGTTCTTAAATGGGTTATGGAAACGGACTCGGAGTCATCAACATGAGCGGGAAATGGATTTTGCCAGTCATTTTTCTGGCAGGCGCCGGGCTTCTCTGCGCGCAGGAGCAGAATCCCACCGCGACGAACCACTGGCCCCAGAACGAGCAGGGGCCCCAGGGACAAACCCCCTCGGGCGAGCCAATCTACAAGATCACGGTCGTCGGCCGGGACATCCCCGCCATCAACTACTTCCATCGCAGCGGAGCCACGCGGATCGGCTTTGCCGGTACCAGCCTGCTGCCCCAGGCCAAAGGCGGGGCCGAGGTCAACAGTCTCAATGGCCGCACCGAAATCCGGGCGCACTTTGAAGGCCTCGTTCCGCCCAACAGTTTTGGCATTGAATACCTCACCTATGTCCTGTGGGCCATCACCCCCGAAGGCCGTCCGGAAAACCTCGGCGAGGTTCTCTGGTCCCATGGCAAGGCCGACACCACAGTCACCACCAACCTCCAGTCCTTCGGCCTGATCCTCACCGCCGAGCCGTATTTCGCCGTCACCATGCCCAGCGATCTGGTGATCGCCCAAAACTTCGTCCTGCCCAACAAGACTGCCGGCGTCCTTGAGACCGTCGACGCCCACTACAGCCTGCTTCCCCGGGGCGCCTATTCCGAAACCGCAGGTCGCCACACGGTCCTCGAGCCCATTACGCGCAACGACCGTTCCCCGCTGGAGCTCTACGAAGCCATCAACGCTGTCCAGATCGCCGAAGCCGGGGGGGCCGACCAGTGGGCCGCCGACAGCATGGCGACCGCCAAACAGGACCTCGAAAATTCGCGGCAGATGGACATCCACCAGAAAGAAATGCATGAAGAGATCACGTATGCCCGCGAGGCCGTCCAGATCGCCGAAGATGCCCGCATCATAACGATCCGCAAGATCAAGGCCCGCGACGAAGCCGAACTCAAGGCTCAGCAGGATGCGGCTCGCCAGCAGGCCGAGCAGGCTGCCCTCGCCGCCCAGCAACAACAGCAGCAGGCGCAACAGCAGGCTGAGCAGGCCCAGGCCCAGGCGCAGGCTGCCGCCCAGCAGGCGCAGCAGGCTCAGGCCGATGCGGAAAGGGCACGCCAGCAGCAGCAGGCCGCCGAACAGGCCGCCGCAGCCGCTGCCCAGCAGACCGAGCAAATGCGCGAAAAGCTGCGCGATCAGCTCAACCAGGTCCTGCAAACGCAAGACACGGCTCGCGGTCTCATCGTGAACATGTCTGACGTCCTCTTCGCCACGAATCAGTACACGCTGAAGCCCGATGCGCAGATCAAGCTGGCGAAGGTCTCCGGCATCCTTCTTACCTACCCCAATATCAAGGTGCAGGTGGAGGGCTACACCGACAACACTGGTTCCCAGGGCTATAACCTGACGCTCTCCCAGCATCGCGCCACCGCGGTTCAGGCCTTTTTGATCGCGCAGGGAGTATCCCCGGAAAACATCACGTCCCAGGGCTATGGAGAAGCCGACCCCGTGGCTGACAATTCGACGAGTACCGGCCGCGCGCAGAATCGTCGCGTCGAGATGGTGATCTCCGGCCAATCCATCGGCGTGCAGCAGCAGCCGCCTGCGCAGGGAAGCGCACAGCAGCCGCCGCCAGCTCCTGCCCCGTCTCAACCCGCCCCACCGGCGAACCCCACCGGCGTATCCAACGTCCCGCCGCAGTTATAAAGGAGAGACCCCCTATGGCTGTGCCTGATCGCTGGAAACCGCGGGTGGATCGCGCCAGACCTTGCCGAGAATCTGGTAAAGAGTCGCGGATTCCCAGGGCATGGCAGTCTCGGTGATCGGCCTGGGATCGCGCGAGACCAGCAACCACCACGCGATCGGCGCCTGCTGCACATCGAAGCCGGCGTCGTGCGTCAGGTCGAGGCTGACGCGCGCCGCCTGCGCCATTTCTTTCAGAACGACGGTTGCCTCGCCAGAGCCGAACGCGACATTGCCCGCCAACGCAGCGAGCCCCGCTCCGGGGATAAACATCGCCGCCTGGCTCGCCACGCTTCCGGCGGAGAGGGCTTTCATCGTGGTCCGCATGCGATACACCTGCCGTTCGAGCAGGGTAGCGATGGGCTCGGCGAGCAGCGCGGCGAGCTGATCGTCGTTTTGCATCCGCTCCACAGCTTTGTACGGCACCAGAATGTAGCCGTTCGGAAGCGCGACAGGCCACAGTCCCCAGTTCGCATCGACTACTTCGAACCGGAAATCGATTTTTGCCGGAGCCGAGTCCGGCAGAGCCGTTTGATACGCGGGAACCAGCCGCGCTCCAATCGCCGCCACGCGGCTTTGCATGTCTTTGTCACCCCAGGGCGGAATGCGCTGGAAATCAATGCCCGTCAAGCCGGCCATCCAGGCGCTTTGGCGGTCGGCCGCGCTCGCTGCAGCAGGATCGTAGCGCACTTTCGCGCGCAGCTTCTCTTCTGCAGGGGACACCACGATCGGCATGAAGCGCGCCGATTCGGCCACCAGAACCCCATCGCTGCGCGGCTTCGCCTTGTAATCGAGCCAGAGATTCGGCTGCACATCGTTCGCCGAAAGCACAGGTGGCGCCGACGAGATCTTCGCCTGAGCCGGAACCAGAATCCAGTACCCATCCGCGCGCAGCAGCAGACCGCCCGGCGGCACCAGCGGCCCGCTTCTCACCGGCGCTGCGTCCACCACCGCGGAGCCTGAGGCATCCTTCCATTCCGGGATCTTTAGCTCGATCCGCGTCGCTGCTACCGTGCTGTGATCCTTTGCCTGCTTGCCATACACAGTGATCTGCTCACCGACATAAGGCTGGTGGCCGGGACAACCGGACCAGGCTTCCTGCGCGCCAGGCGCTTCGGTAAAGGTCTCCGGTCCGCAGAGCACATGCACCCCGTCAGCGTCGAAGTTCGATGCCGACGCAGAGCGCGTCACGAAGCCCTGGATCGCTGGTTTTTCGTCCGGCTGCTGCCCGAGCCCAACAGATTGAACAAGGAAAAGGAGAAGGAATATGCTGGCCGAATCTTTCACGTGCGCCAGTATAGGTCGGCCCAACCGCCGAACGAAGCAAAAAGTGCAGAGCCGCCATGCCCCGGATGGGGCACGTGGACCAGCAGGAAGATATCCACAGATCATACTTGCAAACTGCAAGTAAACTGCGCTACAGTTCTTCCGTGGCTACCAAACCCTCAGTTCGCAACCGTTCGGGATGCCCGGTCAATCTGTCCCTCGAGGTCTTTGGCGACCGCTGGTCCCTGCTCATCGTGCGCGACCTGATGGTGCGCGGCTTCCGGACGTTTCACGACTTCATCCACTCGGGCGAGGGGATCGCGACCAACATCCTGGCCGACCGCCTGCGGAACCTCACCGCATCCTCGATCATCGAGGCCGAAGCCGACCCGCTGGACGGACGTCGCGTGAACTACCGGCTCACGGAAAAGGGAATCGATCTCGCCCCGGTCATGCTGGAGCTCCTGATCTGGGGTGCGAAACATGAGCCAACCCAGGCGCCCTGCAGCGTGATCGCCGAGATGGCAAAAAACCGCGACGCTGTACTGGCCGAGACGCACCGCCGCTGGCGCGAGCGCGATTACCGGCCGATACTCCCCTGGCTCGGCGGCCCCACGCCGAGGTCCGAACCCGCTGCCCCAACAGCGAAAAGCAGCAGCAGTGAAACCATCCGGCGACCCCGGCAGGAGAAGCAGGCATGAAACGATTGATTCTCTCCGGCAGAGTGGCTCTGGGTCTGGCGGCCGTGATGGCCGCCAGCTTGCCCGTGCACGCCCAAAGCACGCAGACAGCCTACCCCACAATGGCTCCGCTCGATCAATACCTGATCGCGGATCCGAATGCCGAAATTGCCCTTGCGCGGACGGCAGCGCCGGCTTCCATCTCGCGCGACGCGAAGGTGCTGGTGCTCGGCAGGAACGGTTACGAGGTCGCTGTTCAGGGAACCAACGATTTCGTCTGCCTGGTGGAACGAGGCTGGGCCGCAGCGATCGGTGACCCCGTCTTCTGGAATCCGAAGAACCGTTCTCCCATCTGCGTCAATGGGGCGGCCGCGCGTACGTATCTTCCCATCAGCCTCCTCAAGGCCCAACTGGCGCTTGCAGGCAAGTCGCAGGCGGAAATCGGCCAGGCTCTGGAAGCCGCATTCAGGCAGGGGAGGCTGCCGGCTCTGGAACCGGGCGCGATGTGCTACATGATGTCGAAGCAGGGCTACCTCAACGACCAGGTCCTGAACTGGCATCCGCACCTGATGTTTTTCGAGCCTCTGTCCATGAACAAGACCTGGGGAGCGAACCTCGACGGCTCGCCGATCTATTCGGGTGATGATGTTTCCGCTCATCTCACGATCTTCATGGTTCCCGTCGCACGGTGGTCCGACGGCACGGCCGACAGCAAGGCAGGGAACTAAGGAGAAATGCGTGGCGATGGTGGCTTCAACCGGTTCCGCGAGGTTACCAATCCCGATATTTGACCGTCAGCACAACTTGCATGAAACGCGCCGGGGCATGCTGTCTCCGTCACTGCGCGTACATGCGACCCTGTTAACCTGATTCACCCGCGCCCTTCCCCAGGAGGAACGCCATGGAAAACGCAGTGACTCTCATCGCCGCCCCTCGCGAAGAGGCCGCACTCTCGAGCGGCCGCCGCTGGACGGGCCTCATCATCACCGGCCTCATCGCCCTGTTTATGCTCTTTGACGCAGCGATGAAGTTCGCGAAACCGCAGCCTGTCGCCGACGCCTTCGTGCGCACAGGCTGGCCCATCGATCTCTCCGTGACGCTGGGCGTCCTGCTGCTCACCAGCACCGTGCTCTACCTCATTCCGCGCACGGCCATCCTCGGTGCCATTCTGCTCACCGGCTATCTCGGCGGCGCGGTGGCAACGAATTTGCGCCTACATAATCCCTGGTTCAGCAATACGCTGTTCCCTGTGTACTTCGGCATACTCGTCTGGGCCGCGCTCTGGCTGCGCGATTCGCGAGTTGCCGCCCTCATCCCGCTACGCGGGAAACGCTGATCGCGCCGCAGGACGAAATTCACTGATCCCCAACCCGTCACCCCGCTGTTCAAAGGAGCAACATGAAGCTGAATCCCTACCTGAATTTCGACGGCGACTGCGAAGAAGCCTTCCAGTTGTATGCAAAAGTCCTTGGCGGCACCTATCAGGGTGTTTTCAAGTTTGGCCAGAGCCCCATGGCCGGCCACTACGGCAAAGAGTGGGACGACAAAGTCATGCACGTCTCCATGAACATCGGCAACCAGACCCTGATGGGCAGCGACGCCCCGGCGCCGCACTTCCAGCAGCCCCAGGGCTCCGCCATCTGCCTCGACTGTGCTGACGAGGCCGAGGCCGAGCGCATTTACCCGCCGCTGTCCGAAGGTGGAAAGATCGACATGCCGCTGCAGGAAACCTTCTGGGCGAAGCGGTATGCCATGTTCGCCGATCGCTTCGGCACACGGTGGATGATCAACGTCAACAAGCCGATGTAAGATTAGCTTCCCGCAACCCCAATCGCATCCTCGAGGAGCCATCCATGAGCAAAGTCCGCGTACTTGCCGGAACCCGCAAAGGCGCCTTCATCCTTACGGCTGACGGCAAACGAGACCAGTGGGACGTCAGCGGTCCCTTCTTTGCCGGCTGGGAGATTTACCACATGAAAGGGTCGCCGGTGAACCCTGACCGTATCTACGTGTCGCAAACCAGCGGCTGGTTCGGCCAGATCATCCAATGCTCCGACGACGGCGGCAAAACCTGGTACGCCCCGGGAGGCGGCCAGCAGAAATCGCCGCAGGGCTGGCCCACGGGCGAGAGTAACCGCTTTGTCTACGACGCGGACGCGGCCCCGCTCACCACGCATCAGTGGTACGACGGCACGCAGCACCCGTGGGAGTTCAAACGGGTCTGGCACCTCGAGCCTTCTCTCACGGATGCCGAGGCCGTCTACGCAGGCGTCGAAGATGCCGCGATCTTCCAGTCAAAGGACGGCGCACACTCCTGGCAGGAGCTTCCCGGACTGCGGGGTCACGGCACCGGACCCGCCTGGCAGCCAGGCGCTGGCGGTATGTGCCTGCACACCATCGTGCTCGACCCAAAGGATTCCAACCGCATCTTCATCGCCATCTCTGCCGCCGGCGCTTTTCGTACCGATGACGGTGGCAAATCCTGGAAACCCATCAACAAGGGCCTGCGATCGCAGTTTCTGCCCGATCAGGACACCGAGATCGGCCACTGCGTGCACCACATTGCCATGAGCCCTCGCCGTCCAGGCGTGCTCTTCATGCAGAAACACTGGGACGTGATGCGTTCCGACGACGCGGGCGACAACTGGCACGAGGTCAGCGGCAATCTGCCGACGGACTTCGGCTTTGCCATCGACGTCCACGCGCATGACCCGGAAACCATCTACGTCGCGCCCATCAAGAGCGACTCCGAGCATTACCCGCTCGAGGGGAAACTCCAGGTATGGCGGAGCAAGTCGGGCGGCAACGAGTGGGAAGCGCTCACGAATGGATTGCCGCAGCAGAACTGCTACGTGAACGTTCTGCGTGATGCCATGGCCGTCGATCAGCTCGACGACTGCGGCATTTACTTCGGCACGACTGGCGGCCAGGTGTACTGCTCGCCGGATGCGGGGGATACCTGGAAGCCCATTGTCCGCGATCTGCCCCCGGTCCTCTCCGTCGAGGTGCAAACGCTCGCATGAACTCCGCTGCCGTGCGCGTCGAGCTGCCGTTTCATCTGCGCACCCTCGCGCAGGTAAACGGCGAAGTGTCCCTCGATGTCCCTCCGCCAATCACACTGCGCACTGTTCTCGATGCTCTCGAATCCCGCTATCCCGTCCTGCGCGGTACGGTTCGCGACCATAATACGCAGCAGCGCCGCGCCTTCCTGCGCTTCTTCGCCTGCCAGGAGGATCTGTCGCACCAGTCACCCGACGATCCGCTTCCCGATGCTGTGGCAGCGGGAAGGGAACCGCTGCTGATCATCGGAGCCATTGCCGGAGGGACTGGCCCTTCGGGCGCTTCGCGCAAGCCGAAGCCTCCGCAATCCAGCAAGGCGCCGATCGGCAGGAGAGTTCGCTGACCGATTGACCCAACTCGCTTACCTCAGGAGGAAACCATGTCTGCCACAGTCACCAATCCAGCTGTCGCCGCCGAGATCGAAATTCTCCGCGAGCAGGCCAGAGCGATTCACCGCGTCCTGCGCCTCAACACCGACGGGCTCACGCAGGAGGACAGTCTCCTTCAGCCCGATCGCGGCGGTAACTGCCTCAACTGGGTCGTCGGCCATCTGCTGCAAACCTATGACGGCGCCGTCCTCCCTACGCTCGGCGAGGAGCCGGTTCTCGGCAAGGAAGCTTTGAGACGCTACGACCGCGGCACGCCCGCACTGCGCGACCCCGCCGAGGCTCTGGCTCTCTCCGATTTGCTGGCTGCATGGGATGAAGCCTCGAAACGAGTCGGTGCGGGCTTGGGCCGTCTTACGCCGGAACGTCTCGATCAGCCCGCGCCGTTCTCGCCGCGCAACAATCCACATGAAACTGTGCGCTCGCTGCTCACGATCGTTATGTTTCACCAGGCGTATCACGCTGGCCAGACCGGGCTCCTCCGCCGCATGGCCGGCAAAGAAGGCGCCATCCGGTAATCGCCGGCCCATACCCGGGATTACGCGCATTTCCGCCGTAGCGACCGGCCTCTCGTTGCCGGATCCCCGCTTTCAGCTTTCACCAGGAGACTCCTCATGCAAACCATCCAGCCCTTTCTCTGGTTCGACAACAACGCGGAAGACGCCGTGAACTTCTATGCCTCGGCTCTGCCGGGCGTGAAGATCCTTTCCACTCTGCGATGCGGTGAGGCCGGCCCGGGGCCGGTTGGCTCCGTGCTTACCATCGAGTTCGAAATGCTCGGACTCCACTTCGTCGCCCTCAACGGCGGGCCGCACAACAAATTCACCGATGCCGTTTCCTTCGTGATCCCCTGCGACACCCAGGAGGAGATCGACGATCTGTGGCAGAAGCTCACCGCGGAGGGCGGCGAGGAAGTGGCCTGCGGCTGGCTTCGCGATAAATTCGGCCTCTCCTGGCAAATCACGCCGGCAAATATCGGCACTCTGCTTCGCGGCAAAGATGCCGAAGGCAACAAGCGTGCCATGCAGGCCATGATGCAGATGAAAAAGCTCGATATCGCCGAATTGAAGCGCGCCGGCGGCCTTGCCTGATCCGTCTGTTGCTTATCCATCGGGTGCTGCGCGAACCGCTGCCGTGAATCTCTCTGCGCCCGGCGGGTGCTGCGGTTGAGACC
>JBARMS010000031.1:0-8957 GCA_049802575.1 Acidobacteriaceae bacterium
GGCCAGGACCACCGCACTCCGCCGCCAGCGCGTCCGCTGCCTCGCGAGCGCTGCGGTAACTGAACGCGACCCGCGCCCCCGCCTCGCGAAACAGCCGAACGCAGGCCGCGCCGATGCCGCGCGAACCTCCGGTAATGAGTACGACCTTGCCTTCGAGCGAAAGCCTCACTCCCGATCCCTCTGCAGCCATGCCTTCCAGCCTACCGGATGCATTGGCCTCTCCATGCACAGTGGTCTGCCAATAACTTGCTGATGAAGATACCCTGTCATCCTGAGGGAGCGCGCCGAATTTTCTGCGCGCGTAGCTGCGCGCAGCATCAATTCAGGCCGCGAGTCGAAGGACCTGCATTTTTCTGCGATCGCGGAATCATTTCGACGCCGGTAACCTCTCCATTCACCCCTGCGCTGTCAGGCGTGCGAGCAGCCGCTCCCGCACCGGCTCTTCCACGAACGCTGCCTGCAGTGCCGCGCGATTACACGCCAGCAACTCCTGTTCGCTCCAGCCGAAATGCTCGCGCAGCCGCGCGTATTCCTGCTCCAGCGTCACGTTGGTGATCGTTCGCGTGTCGGTGCTGATGCCCAGCGAGACTCCGGCCCGATACAGACGATCGACAGGATGCTCCGCGTAGCTCCTGACAGCGCAGGTCTGTACATTGCTGCTGGGGCATATCTCCAGGTGAATGTGCTCGGCCCGCAAATGCTCTACCAGCGCCGAATCCTCCGCGCTGCGCACGCCGTGCCCAATGCGCGAAGGAGCCAGCACGCGCAGGGTCTCCCACACACTCTCCGGTCCGCAGGCCTCGCCGGCATGAGCCGTCCGGGCCAGGCCGCGCTCGGCGGCAAAGCGGAACGCCGCGACGTGCGCATCGAGTGAGAACCCGGCCTCGTCGCCGGCGATATCGAGAGCCGCCACGCGGCTTCCGCGAAACGCCTCCACCAGTTCCGCCGTCGCCATGCTCTGTTCGGGTGTGAAGTGGCGCAGGGTGCACAGGATCAGCCGCGCCTCGATGCCCGTCGCGCGGATCGAATCTTCCGTCGCGCGATCGACGGCTTCCACCACGGCCTGTGGCGTAAGCCCCTGCAGCAGGTGCAGCAGCGGAGCAAAGCGCAGCTCGGCGTAGATCACCTGATCGGCGGCCAGTTGCGCGAAAACGTCTTCCGTCACCAGGCGAAGAGCCTCCCGCGTCTGCATGAGCTGAAAGCCGCGCGGCGCGCGCGTGAGAAATTCGGCGAGACTGCCGCATTGTGCGGGAGCGACGAACTCGGCGTCATACTCCGCGCGTGCAATCGATGGATCCAGGCGGGAGACCGCATCGTAGCTCAGCGAGCAGTCGAGGTGCAGGTGCAGTTCGACCTTCGGGACCATCCGCCAGAGTAGCAGAGCGATTGGCTCGGAGGCCTCAGCCGCGCCCGGCCTCAGGCCGGAGTCACGTGCGGGCCGGGGACGCTCAGGTACGATGTCGGTTCCGGGTTCGGATGCGTCTTCGGCAGAACCTTCTTGCCGTCGTGCATCACAAACAGCCACGCGACGACGAAAATCACCACCAGCGCAACCGCGCTCATCACGACAACGGCGAAGAAGTTCGGGTCTTTCGCGTGGCCTGGATTCGGATTGGGAGCAGCAGGATCGGGCATACCTATTGGGATGCCGCATGCGTGCCTGGAGATGAGCACGCCGGGTGCGGGAAAGGCCGCATTTTCCAAAGGCGATGAACCCAGGCTTCCAGGCAGAGTCTGCCGCTGCTATACTCCGGCTGGCCGCGGATCGGGGAGGCTTGATGCGCATTGTATGGGGGCGATATCCCTTGTATTACCTTGCGGCAGCTGTGCTTGGAACTCTCCCCATTGCGGCACAGCCTTCAGCGTCAGACGCGCTGGGTGCCATGCCGTCCCCTACAGCACCAGCCCATATCAATTCACTGCAGGAACCGGCACATTTCTATAGGTACATGATTGGGTTACCAACTGGCGATGCCGAATATCGCGCGGAACTTTCAGCTGAGCCTATCCCGTCCGGCCCCTATTACAACGTCGCAAAGGACAGCAAGGGACGGATCCTGCGCGTTACGGGCATGCGTGCGGGCCATGTCACTGGCACAACCGTCTATGAGTACGCGGGGGATTCGAAACTTCCCTATCAGTCGGATGACTACGATCTGAGCGGAAACCTGGTGGAGATAACGCCCATGCAGCGGGATGGCGAGGGCCGCATCATCCGCTGGGAGCACCGGAAGCCAGATGGAAAACTAGCCGGCTATACTACCGGCGAATGGTCGAAAAATCACCTGTCGCAGCACAGTTTCGATGCAAATGGAAAGCCCGGGGGGCATTCCGAATTCTTCTACGGTGCAAAGGGAACGATGATGGGTCGGGCGCAGTACGCTGGGCCGGGATCAGACGCAGAATACTCCGTCCAGACTGTCGATGAAGTGACCCAGTTTGTCACCGCGGCGCGCCAATACCGCAACGGGAAGCTTCTCTTCACGACGAAATATTTCTGGGAGCCCGACGGCTCGATTTCAAGGAAAGAGACGTATACCGAGGCGGGATTCCTCGGGATTCTCGAAACGTTCGATGAGGGCGACTTGACGGACCGTGTCTATCAGTACCCGTCGGGGCACAGCCGCGAATTGCGCTATTTCTACGACCAAACTCGTCAGCGCCTGAAGACGGAAATATCCGTAGACGGAGAACTGGTTTGTACACTCGTCTACGCCTATAACACACCCTCCGAAGTTACAACGACCGCATACGGAGCCGACGGAACCCTCTGGGCAAAATATCCGCCCCCAGGGGTGCTCGACCTGAATCACAACGGTCAGCCCGAGGGCCGGTCCGACGGCGTGCTGTTCAGGAAGGGCGATTGGTGGTAGTTCACGATTTCGGCGCCGGCTTCGTTTGCGCCGACGGTTCCAATGATTCCGGCTTCTTGCCCAGCACCCACTGGTCGTACCAGTTGAACCAGCGCTGGTAGCGGTCCTTGATGAAGCTGGGCCGCGTGAATCCGTGGAACTGCCCCGGATAAACGACCAGCTCACTCGGCACGTTGAGGCTCTTCAGCGCCTGGTACATCTGCTCACCGCCGTTCAGCGGCACATTCATGTCCGACGTGCCGCCCATGAACAGCGTCGGGGTGTGAATGCGATCGGCGTGCAGGAAGGGATACCCGAGCTGGATGTATTTGTCGAGGTCCTTCCACGGCGGCCCCAGCTCATTGTCATATTGCAGGATGTACTCGTCGATGCCGTAGAGCCCGATGGGATTGCCCACGCCCGCGCCGCTGCTCGCCGCCTTGAAGCGCGTGGTGCTCGCGATGGTGTAGTCGGTGAGAATGCCGCCGTAGCTCCATCCGCCCACGCCCATCCGGTCCGCGTCGGCATAGCCTTCCTTCACCGCCTCATCGACGGTCGCCAGCAGGTCTTTCACCTCGTAATTGCCCCAGTTGTCGGCAATCGCTTTCTGCCACGCGTTGCCGCGCCCGGAACTGCCCCGGTAATTCACATTGAGCACCGCATAGCCGTGCCCGGCAAAGAGCTGCCGCAGCGCCTCGAACTGGTGCGCGTCCTGCCCATTCGGCCCGCCGTGGATGAACAGGATCATCGGCAGTTTCGCGCCGCTCTCTGTGCCCGGTGGCAGCGTGATCAGCCCATGGACCTGCGCGCCGTCGGGACTGACGGCTTCGATATCGCGCGTCTCGCCCATCTTCAGCTCGGCCATCAGCGCGTCATTGTGGTGCGTCAGACAGCGCAGCTTGCCATCCTCCAGCGCATACACCTCGCCGGGATGCGCATCCGTCGTCCACACCAGCGCCGCGTGGCCGCCGTGCTCGCTCAGCGCCATCGCCGTGCCCTTGTCGTCGATAACCCGATGCACCGCGCCGGTCGCAAGGTCCACGCTCGCCGGATATTGGTTACGATCGTCCTCCTCGATCACTTCGATCGACTTGCCGTCCGGCGCAAATACCGGATTCGCCACCGCACGATCCAGATTCGCCGTCAGGATTCGCGCCGGCGCGCTGCCATCCGCCGCGACGATGCCCAGCTTGTCCTGGCTGTACTGCCACAGCTTGAGCGGATCGCCGCGCAGGAACGCGATCCACTTGCCGTCCGGACTCCACTGGATGCGGCCTTCATCGGGGCCGTCGTAATCCGTGAGCCGCTTCGGCGTGGATTTCGCTTTCGCATCGACCACCCAAACGTCGGTGTTGATGCTGCGGTCCGGATCCGCGTCGTGATTGCTCACGTACGCAATCTTCGTCCCATCCGGCGACCAGACCGCGTTGTCCTCATCGAACTTCGTGTCGGTGGTCAGCTTCTCCAGCTTCTTCGTCGCGATGTCCCAGAGGAAAAGCTGCGTGTGCTCGTTGTCTTTCAGATAGCCTTCCACGTCCTGCTTAAAGTGGTAGCGATCGATCTGGATCGGCTTGGGCTTCTCCTTGTCCTCGCCTTCCTTCTTTTCCTTCTCCTGCTCCGCCTCGTCTTTGGGCGTCATGGCGAGCAGCAGCTTCTTCGCGTCCGGCGACCACGCGTACGACGACAGGTCGCCCTTCACGTCGGTCAGCTGGTGCGCTTCGCCCCCACGCCGGTCCAGCACCCACACCTGCGCGCCCTTGTCTTTGCCCGAGCGGTCGGCCATGAACGACAGATACTGCCCATCGGGGCTCCAGCGCGGCGCACTCGAAGAGTCCAGTTCCTCCGGATCGGAATCGTCGGAGACATCGCCGCGCCACGTGAGGCGAATATCCTGCGTGCCATCCCACGAAACCATCCACAGATCGCTGATGCGCTTGTCGGCCGCGGCGTCGATGGTCGAAACGGTATACGCCACCCACTTTCCATCCGGCGAAACCTCCGGGCTGCCGACATCCTGAAAGCGGAACAGGTCGTTGAGTGTGATGGGATGCGGCGCAACCGTCGTTTGCGGGGAAGGAGTTTGGGCTGCAAGTGAGAGCGTCAGAAGAGGAGCGAACACGCCAGGAGCGCAAAGGGCGATCAGCTTACGCTGGAAAGGCATGTGCGCCAGTATATCGGAGGGTGCGTTGCCTGCACGGTCCGCCGCTCATTGGAGCTGCCGAGATCCCGATCAGAAGAATTTAGTGCTCTGGCCGCTCCGTTAAGGAGTGATGAGGACGAACCACAACATCGCCCCAATTAGAAGCGGGTTCATCTGCCTTCACAGGCAGGCTCGGAGTACATACGCCCACAAATGTCGAGTCGTCTCCACCGTCCCATCCGAAGCGTTTTGGCCCGTCGGAGGTGCGTTCACAGTAGCGCCAACCCCGAGCGCTGTGTTGGTAGAGGTAGAACGTTACTTTGGGGTCGTCATCGGACGAAGGTCTCTGCACCTCAATGGCAAATCGGCCCTTTCCGTCGGATGCCAGGAAGTGTATGTCTTCATCAAACGAGCTTGGGTCGCAGTCATCGTCCTGCTGGCACGCCTTTTCTGATTGCATCCGACGCGCTCGTTCGGCAATGAATTGTGTGCGCAGGGCATCTCCCTTTGGCGGGAAAACTTCGGTTGAGGCCCCGTTGAGCAGATTGACAACCAGCAAATGCTCGTCGTGGACGGGCGCAAAGTGAACCATGTCCTCAGTCAGAACCACCTCGCCGGGGTTGATTTCTTCTATACCGAACCCGTATAGGGTTTCGACCAGCCTCAATTTCGGTCCCAACACCATCGCGCAGTTCGCAGATGGCGATATGCCGGTCATCAGAATGGTGAAGTTCTCGACGAACTGCATCCCCTCGAGGCTCCCGGAGCACAATCCCTCGTCATAGCCGTCCCCGGCGAGATCAGCACGTGAGACTGTATGGGTTCGAGAATCATAACGAATCAACTGCGGCGTTCCTGTGACGAGTTCGCCGTTCAGCTTCAACCACGCCACGTACGTGTAGTTGCCGGAATCGCTGCTGATTCCGTCGATCTGCCCTGCCAGCTCAGCCGCGGAAATGCCGGTGGTTGGAATGTCATTCTTTTCGAGAAATTGCGCCAGCGTTTCAGCGGAGCAGATGCCTGGGGCAATGACCAGCAGAACACCGAGGGGAATGAGGGAGCGCATGGCCGTTGACCCCTGACTATAAGCCCCCTGGCCTCGATTGCCATCCCCCGTTCGAGTTACGGACGGAGGGGCAGGGCACCTCAACGTTGCACTCCGTTGTGGCAGTTGACGAAAGTGTCATGATCATCCGCCGCCAGAACAGGCACGGTCCCTACGCTTCCGAGTATGAGCACTGCGGCCCCTCCCTTGCGCGCATCGGTTGTCGTCGGAATTCTCGGCATCGGGCTTTGCGTTTCCGGCTACTTTCTGCCCGCCGTCCGACTCCCGTCGGGCCCAATGGCAGGCCAATACCTCGGCTACCGCTGCGCTATGGAGGTCCTCTCCTGGTCGGCTTTCTTAATCGGGGATCCCGCCGGTTCCTCGGGGATACTCTGCTCGGCCGGCATCCATCCGCTGCTCGCAATCTATCTGTTCTTTTGTATGGATAAGCGGCCGCCTAAATTTCTGATTTTTGTGGCGGGAGGCGTTGCGGGCTGCTGCATCAGCATTTGGCATTTCCTGGCGGAGGAATATGCCACTCTGCTGGTGGGGCACTATCTTTGGATTGCTGGAATTGCCCTGATTCTCTCTGCGCCGCTCGCGAATTGGATTCAGGGGTGAGAGACAACGAGCCGATACTGGTCCTGGAAATCGCATCGCGGCCCCCTGATAAACTGGCCCTGTCCCTATGTTTGAGAATCTCTCCGATAAACTGCAGCGCGCCTTCAAGAATCTCCGCGGCCAGGGCTCCGTTACCGAGGAGAACATGGCGGAGGCGCTGCGGGAAATCCGCGTCGCCCTGCTTGAAGCCGACGTCAACCTGAATGTCGTCAAAGAACTGATCGACCACATTCGCGAGAAGGCCCTCGGTCAGGAGGTGATGACCTCCCTCTCGCCCACCGAGCAGGTCATCAAGATTGTGCGCGACGAGCTGATGGCGATCCTCGGCAAAGACACCGCGCGCTTTCAATTTGCGTCGCGCCCGCCGACGGTCATCCTGATGGCCGGCCTGCAAGGCTCAGGCAAGACGACCACGGCGGGCAAGCTCGCCGCGTGGCTGCAAAAGGGCGGGCATCGCCCCATGCTGGTTTCCGTCGACGTCTACCGCCCCGCCGCGCGCGAGCAGCTCCGCGTCGTCGCGCAGTCCATCAAGGCGCAAATCTACCAGGGCGACCTCAAGGGCGAAAAGCCCGGCACGCCACTCGTCGAGCGCCTCGCCAAAGAAGCGCGCCGCGAAGCCGTCATCACCGGCTGCGACACGCTCATCGTCGACACCGCCGGCCGTCTGCACATCGATGCCGAGCTGATGGACGAGATGGCGAAGCTCAAATCGCTGCTCTCGCCCCAGGAGATCCTCTTCATCGCCGACGCCATGACCGGCCAGGATGCGGTCAAATCCGCCGATGCCTTCCATAAGCAGTTGAGCCTCACCGGAACGGTCCTCACCAAGATGGACGGCGACGCCCGCGGAGGCGCGGCTTTGTCGATCCGCCACGTCACCGGCCAGCCCGTCAAGTTCATCGGCACCGGCGAAAAACCGGATGCCTTCGAGCCGTTCCATCCCGACCGCATCGTGGGCCGCATTCTCGGCATGGGCGACATCATGTCGCTCATCGAGAAGGCCGAAGAGAAGCTCGACAAGAAGAAGTCCGAGGAGTTCGCGCGCAAGGCGCTCTCCGGCGACGGCTTCTCGCTCGAGGATTTCCGCGATCAGCTGCGGCAGATCAAAAAGCTCGGCTCGCTCGAATCGATCCTGAAGATGCTGCCCTCGGTCGGCCCGCTGGCCGGCATGCAGCAGATGGCCGGGCAGGTGGACGAGAAGCAGTTCACGCGCGTCGAGGCCATCATCAACTCCATGACGCAGAAAGAGCGCAACCATCACGAGATCATCTCGGGCTCGCGCCGCAAACGCATTGCGATGGGTTCGGGCACGACCGTGCAGGAAGTGAATCAGCTTCTGCGCCAGTATGCGCAAATGCGCAAGATGTTCAAGGGCATGGGCAAGGGCGGCATGCTGCAGCGCCGCGCCATGGGCATGCTCGGCGGCATGCGCGGACGCTAGACGGCCATGCGACCCTCAGGCAACGTGACCGATCTGCGCAGCAAGGCCGTCATCACCGCTGCGTTCTGCGCCATCCTCGGCGGAGTCGCCCCTGTCGCCATGCACGCGCACCACTGGCTTGGATTCAGCGTGATCGGCGTACAGGTGGTGCTGCTGGTCACTGCTCTGACCTTGTTCGCGCAGTCGGGCAAACCCGCTGCAAAGAAATAGCCGGCTTTACTCGAACAGCCGGGGGCCGGGAGCGTCGCCGGAGCGCCCCTTCCGCTCGGAGCGGCCAGGAGCGCCGGACAGGATTCCCAGCAGCTCCCTCAGTTCGCTGCGCAGCCTGGCGATCTTCGCCTCGATGGTGAGAGGCGCCGGGCTCTCGACAATCCGCAACTGCGAGGCAGCCCGCTTCTCCGCCGCCTGCTGCGCCAGCACCTGGCGGGCGCCCGCGATGGTGTAACCCTGCTCATGCAGCAGCCGCTGCACCTTCACCGCCTGCTCCACGTCGCGCTTGCGATAGAGCCGCTGCCCGGCGCCGCTCTTGTTGGGGCGCATCTGCGGAAACTCCGTCTCCCAGAAGCGCAGGACGTAGGTCTCCACTCCCAGCAGCTTCGCTACATCGCCGATGCGGAAGTACAGCTTGTCAGGAATGATGACCTCCCGCGGGGGAACGGCAGGCCTCGATTGTTTTTGCGCAGCTTGTCTCGGCATAGCCCCTTGGTAACCACGCCAGGGCGCGGCTTCCTGCACGCAGTATAGGGCAAGCACCCGGCCCCAGGGGAAGAGGAATCGACAGGGGTTGTCACCCTTTATTCCCCGCGGGTTTCCGCGCCGTGGCTCCGCGGGGCGCCGCGCGCAGGTACTGCACCGGCC
>JBARMS010000032.1:0-27093 GCA_049802575.1 Acidobacteriaceae bacterium
CGCCCAGCACGATTCTCATCGCGGGCGACATCACGCGGGCGTGGGAGCGGTTCGGTCCGGTGATCGAGAAGGAGGTCACCGGTTTGACGCTGGCGGGCAGGCCACCCGTCGTGCGGCCCACGCATGAGAGCGAGATTGCGCGGCTGCGCGGGGCGGCGGCGCTGGTGTTCCAGCGCAGGTTGCCGCGGGAATAGAACACCCACGCAGATCCGGATGGGGCCGGTGCGGGTATTCCGCGACTGCCGGACCTGGTGCAGACGGGGCGCGCTTGTCTCGTGGATTTGTTCGGGAGGCGAACGGAAGCCATTCTTTCTGCGAGAATGGGTGGCGCGGTCGCCCTGCATGAGGATCGAACACAAGCGCCGGAGATGCACCCGCCTGTGGCTGCTGGCTTCTGTCGCGGCGGTGCTGGCTGCGGGCGCATCGCTGCGCGCAGAAGACGGCGCCGCGGGCTGGCTGCGCTACGCGCCGCCCCTGCACACCGCGGCTTTCACTGAGTATCCAGCGATGCCGGCCGATGTCGTCAACCTTGACGGGTCCGTGATGGCCGGCAGCGCGCAGAACGAGTTGTTGCGCGGCGTGCGGTTGATGCTGGCGCGAACCCTGCGCGTCGATGAGAAAATGCCGGACGCCGATGCCTGGGTGCTGGGAACGACGCAGGAATTGCGCGCGGCCTTCCCGGAATATCGTGCTCCCGATTTGAAGCCGGATGGGTTCGCGATCGGGACAATCGAGGCACGCGGACACACGGAGTGGTTGATTGCAGGTGCGGACGAGCGCGGGATTCTCTACGGGACCTTTCATGTGCTCGCAGGCATCGCGCAGGGCAAGGGCTTTGCGTCGATGCAGGGCGCGGAGTCGCCCGCAGCGCCCATCCGCTGGGTCGACCAGTGGGACAACCTGAATGGGACGATCGAGCGAGGGTACGCGGGGCGGTCGATCTTCTTTGACGATGGTCATGTGCGCCCCGATCTGACGCGCGCGGGGGAATATGCGCGGCTGCTGGCATCGGTGGGCATCAACGGATGCGCGGTGAACAACGTCAATGCCGATCCGCGGATTCTGACGCCGGAGATGGTGCGCGGCGTGGCACGCATCGCCGATGCGTTTCGGCCGTGGGGCGTGCGGCTGGCGATTGCGGTGCCGATCAGCGCGCCGAAAGTTCTCGGCGATCTGGGAACTTTTGATCCCGGCGATCCGCAGGTGGCGGCGTGGTGGCGCGCGAAGGCCGATGCGCTTTACGCGGCGATTCCCGACTTCGCGGGCTTTGTGGTGAAGGCGGATTCGGAGGGCCAGCCGGGGCCTTCGCAATACGGCCGCTCGCCGGCCGATGCGGCCAACATGCTTGCGGCGGCGCTGAAGCCGCATGGCGGCGTGGTGCTGTATCGCGCGTTCGTCTACAACCACCATCTGGACTGGCATGACCCGAAGGCGGATCGCGCGCGGGCCGCGTACGACATTTTTCATCCGCTGGACGGGAAGTTCGCGGACAACGTGATCGTGCAGATCAAGAACGGGCCAATCGATTTTCAGGTGCGCGAGCCGGTTTCGCCGCTGTTTGCGGGGCTGCGGAAGACGAACGATGCCGTGGAACTGGAGATCACGCAGGAATACACGGGCCAGCAGCGGCAACTCGTCTATCTGCCGGCGATGTGGAAGACGTATCTCGATTTCGATTTGCGCACTGAGAATCGCGCAACGCCGCTGCAGCAGATTGTGGACGCGACGACATTTCATCGCCCTCTGGGCGGGTATGTGGGCGTGGCCAACGTTGGGCTGGACGCGAACTGGCTGGGCAGTCCGCTGGCGATGGCCAACCTGTATGGGTTTGCACGGCTGGCGTGGGATCCGAACGCGACGGCGGAGATGATTGCGGAGGAGTGGACGCGGCTGACCTTCAGCAACGATGAAAACGTTGTCGCCACAGTGACAAATATGCTGCTCGCGTCCTGGCACACCTACGAGGACTACACGGGACCGCTGGGGTTGCAGACGCTGACCAACATCACGGGGCCGCACTACGGGCCGGCGCCGCAGTCGCAGGAAAACAACGGGTGGGGACAGTGGATCCGGGCGGGAAAAGACGGCGTGGGCATGGACCGGACCGTCGCCACGGGGACGGGATTCATCGGGCAATATCCGCCGCAGGTGGCAGAGATGTATGAGTCGCTGCGAACGTGTCCGGAGAACCTGCTGCTCTTCATGCACCATGTGCCATGGACCTACAGGCTGCACGACGGAAAGACGGTGATCCAGACGATCTACGACGATCATTACACCGGCGCGACAGCAGCAGCGGGATTTGCGACCCAGTGGAAGACGCTGGACGGGCTGGTGGATGAGGATCGGTACCGCAAAACGATGTCGATGCTCGAATATCAGGCGGGCGAAGCGATCGTGTGGCGCGACGCCGTCACGCGCTGGTTCGCAAAAGTTTCGGGCGTGCCCGATGCGCTCGGGCGCGTGGATCACTATCCGAACCGAATCACCGCCGCCCAGATGCAGCTTGAGGGATACACGCCGGTGGACGTGACGCCGTGGGAGACCGCGTCGGATGGCAAGGCGTATGTGTGCGCGGGGCGCGAAGTCTGCACGGCGGCTGCCCGTGTGGATCGCGGAGCGGGCTGGTATACCGTCGCCGTCGCGTATTTCGATTACCTGCAAGGGGCATCGAAGTTTCGGCTGCTGCTCAATCGTCAAGTGATGGCGACGTGGACGGCGGACAACACGCTGCCCGGCGAAGCGCCCAACGGGGACACGGCGATGCGCTTCACGCTGCCCGGCGTGCCGCTGCGTCCGGGCGATGTGCTGACGATTGAGGGAAGGCCGGACGATGGGGAGCCGGCGCCGATCGACTACATTTCCATCGAGCCAGAGAAGGGCGGGGGAATGGGCGCTGCGGGAACCGGAACCCGGTGAATTTGTCGGATCCCTCTTGAAGAAAATCGCGCAGAGACAGGCTCAGTCCAGGTTGTGGGGCAACCCGGGGTCATCCAGTTGCTATGAAAACAGAAGCAACCGCGGTTCCCTCGCTGCGCTTCGGGGACAATCGCGATGAGCGGAAAGGGTCGGTGAGCAATCGCTGGTCTCAGCTGGCGGTGGATCGTTTGCGCCGGAGAATCTCGTTCAGGAGCGCCAGCTTTGCGCCGGTTTCAGGATGGGAGCGCAGCTGGGCAAGCCCAGCCTGCGTGAGGGCAGCGGCCACTCCCAGAAACAGGCCGACAAAGGTCGCGGCCAGCACAATGAGTGTTCGTTTCGGAAACGATTTGCGATCGGGCTTGAGGGCCGGATCGACGACCTGGACGAGCGCCCCTTCTTTGGCCTCGTCGAGCTTCGCAAGCTCAAACTGGCGGGCGAGGATTTCGAAGATGGTCTCGTAGTACTTCACGTCTCGCAGCTTTCGGACGTACTCGAGACCGGCTTCGGGAACTTTGCCTTTGGGCACGATGAGGGAGTCGGGGTTATCTTCCGAGCCGCCGAGCCTCGCCAACTCCGTCCGCAGCGAGTCCAGCTCCTGCTGCGCCTGCATGAGCTGGGCGTTGTCGCCGGTGGCGTAGGTGCTCATGGCCTGAATCTGGACTTCCTTGGCCGTGATTTGCGCACGCAGGCTGGCGGCGGACTCAATGAGCGCGCGGGCCTGGCTGTCGAGCTGGATGAGGCCGGTGGACTGCTCTGTCTGCTTGAGGGCTTCCTCAGCGGCGGCAAGCTGATCTTTAGCCTGCTCGAGCTGATCGCCGAAGAACTTGCGGCGCTGCGCGGCTTCGGTGATGGCCAGGCCGGCGGAGAGATGACGAAAGGCATCGACATAGCCGTTGGCGAGATCGGCGGCGCGCTGCGCGTTGTGATCTTCGACCGAGATGCGGATGAGGCCGTCTTTCTTGTCGCCGTCGATGACGACGTAGTTTTCGAGCTTCCTGCGTGCGTCAGAAAGGCGGCGCTTGCGGTATTCGCGCATCAGGCCGAATTTGTCGATGACGGCATCTTCGACGGTCTCGCTTTTGAGCATGCCGACGTACATATCGTTGGGATTCTTGAGCATGCCAAGGCCGCCGCCGGCGAGCATGGCCATCGAGCTCAGGCTGCCAAGCTGGGAAGAAAGAGCCGCGCTAAGGGAAGAATTCTGCTGAGGCGGAAGAAGGGTCGTGGTGGAGGTGTAGCGCACCGGCAGGACAAAAACCGTGATCAAGGCGAGGATCGCGCAGGCCGCGGTGATTTTGAGAATCAGGCTGCGGCGCTCGGCGAGGACGATGAGGAGGTCGAGCAGCGACAGATCATCGCCCGGTTGCGCGTTTACGCCGGCGCTGCGGGGTGGCTCTTGCCGCTGGGAAATCTGAGTATCGGTTGGCATGGTGCTCTGTGGCCGCCGCGCAATGACGTTATCTTACAGGGCCAGACGCGAGGCGGGCCTTTCTACTGAATGACGCTGAGCGCCGCCGCGCCCAGGGCGAACTGCGAGAACAACTGCGACCAGTCGAGGAAACCGCGCAGGGCGGACGGCTTAAACGCCTTCTCGGGCACGACGATGGTGTCGCCGGGATTCATGCGCAGGCGGTCGAATTCGTCGCCCCAGATGCCGCTGGTGGTGGTGCGGCTGATGACTGAGCCATCGGCGCGAATGATAAAGATCTGCTTGCGGTCGGCATCGCGATTGGGGCCTCCGGCGAGATGCAGATAGTCGCCGGCGCGGCGGGCATCGGCAAAGAGGAACGAATTCTGATCGAAGACGGAACCGACGACGTTGACGCTGGCCGGCAGAGGCGGCACAACGAAGTGGTCGCCGTTTTCCAGCGTGATGTTGGGCAGAGCGTCGATGCCACGGCTGCCGGCGTTCAGCTCGAGGACGATGCGGCCGGTGGCACGCATCTGGCGCAAGCGGCTCAGCAGCTGCTGCTCGCTGTTCTGCGCCGAGGCGCCGCTGGCCAGGTCCTGCGGCGTGCTGACGCCGGAGGAAGCCAGGGCGAGGTTGCCGTGCTGCATCTGGACTTCGAGGGTCTGGATGTATTCATCCATGCGGTTTTGCTGCACGGCGCGTGTGGACTCGCGGGTGAATTCCGAGCCGTAGAGATAAGCGTTGGGGGTAAAGCCGCCGGCGCGCTCGACCAACTGGCGCAGGGTTTCGCCGGGCGTGACGGTGTAGACGCCGGCGTGGACAAATTCGCCATCGAGGCGCACGAACTTGGTCTGTTGGCCGATGGGCACATGGATGTCGGCCTGAGAGAAGACGGTGACGACGTCGCCGGCGCGCAGGGCGAGATCCTGGGTGGCATCGTGCTGCAAAACCAGCTTGCCGAGGTCGAAGGGAATGAGGACGGTCTTGAGCGAATCCGCATCCTGGCGCTCGATGACGGCGTAATTCCAGTCGATTTCAGGGGCAATGGGACCGACGTCGGTGCGATTGGGGGTGCGCGTCTGGGTGAGGAGGCCGGACTGGCCGCCGGCCAGCGAGGAGGCGCTGCCGCGTTGCGCGGCCGGGGGGTACAGCGAGCCGGAGGGATAGACGCCATTGGGACTTTGCATCTGCCCGGCAGGATAGTTTTGGCCGGCGTAATTTTGATCGGGCTCGCCCGTCTCGTAGCCGGCTTGTGGATAGAACGGCTGGATGCAATTCTGGCCGGCGTCATTTTGGTCATTCGACTGATAGCCTTCATCATTCGACTGATAGCCTTCATCATTCGACTGATAGCCGCTCGCAGATTGATCCGACGGCGTTCCGTTCGGAGAGGAGCGAGGGACGCAAGGCTGCATCCCATAGGCACCCGGCTGGCCCAGGAATCGCCCGCGGGGCAGATCGATGGGAGCGTTGGGCTGAACGAGGTTGGGGAAATTGTCCAGCGGCTCGAACTCGAGGGCGGGCAAACCGAGCTGCGAGCGTTTCCACCAGTAGTTGCGGGTGATCAGCGCTTCCTTGTCGGGAATGAGGTCGCTAAGGTGCATGCCTTCGTGCCAGGCGAAGCGGCCAGGGTTGGCCGTGTTGCCGCGCAGGATGACGGTCTTCTGATATTTCGGGATGATGGACAGCACGCGCACCAGATCGCCGTCGGCCAGCGGCGTAGCCAGACCCGCGGTGTCCCAGGCCACTTCCATGGTGTGCCGGTCACGGTGGTCATCGATACGCTCGATGGAGATGCGCGCCTGCGCTGCAACGGTGGAGGCTCCGCCAGCGTCGGCCAGGGCGTCCGCCAGCGTCTCGCCCTGGCGCAATTCGAAGATAGCCGGGTGGCGCACGCTGCCGGTGAGTGCCGCCTCTGGGCCGACGTGCGGAATGAAAATGACGTCGCCGGACTGGAGGGGCACGTCTTTGGTTTTGTCGCCGCGGGCAAGCAGCGCGTAGAGATCGAAATCGGTAACGATGGCCGAACCGCGCCGCAGCTCGATGTGCCGCAGCGAACCGGCCGACGATGGGCCGCCGCTGGCAAAGAGCGCATCGACGAGGGTGCTGAGCGAGCTGACGGTGTAAAGTCCAGGCCGGCGTGCCTCGCCCGCGACATAGACCTGAATGGCGCGGATCTGGCCCACTTCCGCGGTGAGGTCGAAGTTTTTGTAGATACGGCTGATCGCAGATCGCAGGTGTTCGTCGAGGGCGGAATAGGGCATCCCGGCGACGTGAATGCGACCGACCTGGGGCAGGTAGATGTCGCCGGAACGGTCGACGGTGAGGTCGGCGCGCTGGTTCACCTGTCCCCAGATGCGGACGCGCAGCTCGTCGCCGGGCCCGATGGTGTAATCCGGCGGAACGGGCACCATGTCGAGGGGGGCAAAGGTCGAGGGCACCTGACGAAAGAGGCTGGCGCCGTAGACGGGAAGGACCTGTCCGGTGGTGGAGGCGATGAATTTCTGAAATTCGGTCAGCGGCTCAGGGGGAAGGTTTTGAGACAGCTGAAGGCGGCCCAAATTCTGGCGCAGCAGGCGTTCATTGTCGTTATAACTGGGATTCCTGGGTGTCTGATTAGTTAACTCACCGCCGGTCATCGGAGATATTCCGGGATATACAGGCATTCCCTGTTCCGGCGGGGCGCACTGCCGGGATTGCGCCTGCGCGGGATCGTTGCAATCCACGGCAGAATTTTGATTTTGGGCGCTGGAGCCAGGAATTTCCTGGGTATCCTGAGCCTGTGCCGGCGCAAACAACGCGAGACGGAGAAGAACCGCAGACAGACACAGGGCGAGTTGTCTCTTCATACAAAAAGCACTACAAAAAACCGGAAAGCGCGCACAACCGCACCCTGAGAAGATTGTCCCAGATCGACAACCGGAATTGCGTTGGTTGATTCTAACACTTGAGACGACGCAACTCCACAACGATTCAGGTGTTTCCGCTTTTGGCAGCTTTTTTTGCGCCGGCCTGGTAAGAGTATTTCCGTGGAAGTGACCGTCGCATTTTTTGGTTTGGGCTCGCGGATGTTCCCGCATATACTGGACCCGACAACACAGTACAAATACAGTTACAATTCCTTAACAACAATGAGACATAAGGCCAACCAGGGTTCTGCAAGAATCATGGGGAAGCCTCTCCTGTGGCAGCACGCTCGTCCAGGAAATCCATGCAAGTCTTTTTACCCACGGTTACCGTCAACCAGACAGCCGCACAGTGATGGGTGGAATGAAATCATTTTCAGTCGATGGTGGTTTTCCTGCGGAGACTGAATCTCGCTCGAAGCCGGTACAACATTCGGGAACGGCCGCGAAGGCTGGTTCCCCGGCCCTGGAGCGAGGTGATCGGACACCGTATGTCATCCCGATTGCTCACGCCAGCGAAGCGAGTGCGTGGGTCATGTCCGGCTGGCGTCGCACGCTGGACTGCACAGTAGCACTGGTCGCTCTGATCGGTTTCGCGCCGGTCATGTTGATCGCTGCCGCGCTGGTGCGCTTTGGATCGCGCGGGCCGGTTCTGTTCCGGCAGAGGCGGATGGGCCGCGACGGCAAAGAGTTCACGCTGTACAAGTTCCGTTCGATGCGGGAGGCGGAGGGCAGCGGTTCAGCGATTACTGTGATGGGCGACGCGCGCATTACGCGCGTCGGCGCATTCCTTCGCCGCTACAAGCTCGACGAGCTGCCGCAGTTCTGGAATGTGCTGCGGGGCGACATGGGCCTGGTAGGCCCGCGTCCCAAGCTGCCCCGCCACGAAGCGCTGTACCTGCCCTGCCGTCCGGGCATAACAGGTGTGGCCACACTGGCGTTTCACGGCGAAGAGGAGTTTCTTTCCGGGGTTCCCGAAGACGAACTGGAGGCGTTTTACCAGATCTTCGTCAAGCCGGCCAAGGCGCATCTGGATCTCGAGTACATGCAGACGGCAACGCTGTGGAGCGATTTCTCGGTTCTGTGGCGGACCGCCTCCTCGTGCCTTTTCGGCAGAATCGCACCCCTGGCGGTACCGGCGGAGATCATCGCACGCTATGCCGCCAGCGGCAGAACGGCGGTGGCCGGCCAGCCCACAGCCGCGCACGCGGCGGTGGTGGCGAGCAGCGGAAGAACGCATGAGAGCCGGTTGCATGACAGCCGGATGCGGGTGTTCAGCCTGCCGACGGAAAGCTGAAGTGCGCGGTCAGCTGCGGCGATCGCCGGTGAGCGGCGCGATGTTGCTAATCGGCGAGGCGAAAGGCTGTCCCTGAAGCCGTCGTGTTCTCGCCAGGCGCGTCCGGCATGCAGTGGCGTTCCATTTTGATCCTTTCTCCCCCTTCTCCTACCCATTCTGGTACCACCGGCATCCGTTTCTGACGGAAGTAATCTGCTCGCCGGTGCGCTCGCTCGGAATAATCAATTTTTCCCGCCTGCATGCCGGTTTTCGCCTGACGTTCGTGCCTGAACCGGGCGGGCGGCTCGAGCGGTGGGAAAACCGAGGAGCGAGCGGTGAATCCAGGACGCGGGCGGGCGCCGATTCGCGAAGAGCGCAAGCGCTCGAGCGACTCGCATGCCCCGCGGTATGCAGGACCTTTGCGGGGTACGGCCCGGATCTGGAGACGCGCGCAGAGAGTCTCTCTTTACCTCGGCATGTTCGCGATTCTCCTCGGCCTGGCAGGAGCCGGCGCAGCTCTGGGTTTTCAGAAGGATGCTGGGCAGGAAATTCATCAGCGGCATACTGATCAGGCTGCTGCAGCAGGAGGGGGCGCCCAGGCCTCGCCGAGCAGCCGCCAGGCCCAGCGGGCGATTCGGTTTGTGCAGCGGCGCGGCATTGCGAGGCGCGCAGGGCAGCCGACTCCGGCCGCCATCCTGAAGCTCGGGCGCGCTCAGCACGCGGCGATGGTGCGAGCGCGAGCGGCAGACACAGGGACTTCACCGGCCACCTCTGCCTGGCAGCCGGTGGGCCCGCTCCAGGTGAATACTTCCGCGTGGAATCTGGTGACGGGGCGTGTGACCACTCTTGCGGCGGACCCCTCCGACACCGCCGGCAATACCTTGTATGCAGGCACGAACGGCGGCGGAATCTGGAAATCAACGAATGCTGCGGGGAATGCGCCGACGTTTACGCCGCTGACTGACGATCTGAACGTTTTCTCAACCGCAGCCCTGACGTCGCTCAGCATCGGAGCGGTTTCCGTGCAGCCGGGCGGAACGGGCGTGGTTCTGGGCGGCACCGGCGACCCCAGCGACGCCACGGATTCCTGGTACGGCGTGGGTTTGCTGCGCTCAGCCGATGGAGGCAATACCTGGAGCCTGATCGACGAGACGCCGGCCAATGGCGGGGTCAACTACAACTTCACGGGGAACGCATTTGCGCAATTTGCCTGGAGCACGACAGCGCCGAACCTCGTCGTGGCCGCGGTGAGCCAGTCGCGCTACAACGCCCTGCTCGGCGTTTCCAACGGGCAGAGCGTGCTCGGACTCTACTACTCGACAGATGCCGGTGCGACGTGGCAGCTGGCGACCATCGAGGACGGGACGAACCACGTCGTACAGTCGCCGCTGGGCAACATCAACACGGGAAACGCGGCAACCTCGGTGGTGTGGAATCCGGTGCGGGCGCGTTTCTACGCCGCGATCCGTTACCACGGCTATTACGAATCGCTCGACGGCATCACCTTCACGCGGCTTGCGAATCAGCCCGGCGTGAATCTGACTCCGGCGATGTGTCCGACGAACTCGTACTCGGTAGGGTCGCCGGCGTGTCCGCTGTTTCGCGGCGTGCTTGCCGCGCAGCCGGTGACGGGTGACCTGTTTGCCCTGACCGTGGACCAGAACAATTTGGATCAGGGGCTGTGGCAGGACGCTTGCCGCCTGGCGGGAGGGGCGTGCGCATCGAACACGGTGCTCTTCGGAACGGAAATCTCCGACGCGGCGCTGGATGCCAGCAACGGCACGATCGCGGACGGGATGTACAACCTCGCTCTGGCCGCGGTGCCGGCGCAGCAGGACACGTTGTTGTTTGCCGGCACGACGGATTTATGGCGATGCAGCCTTGCGAATAGCTGTGCATGGCGCAACACAACGAACACGCAGACTTGTGCTGCCGCTCAGGTGGCCCCCTCCCAGCATGCGATCGAAGCCACGTTTGGAGCGTCAGGGCTGATGTATTTCGGCAACGATGGCGGGCTGTGGCGCACCAGCGACGCGGTGAGCCAGCCGGCGCCGGCGTGTTCGACCTCCGACGCTTCGCATTTTCAGAACCTGAATGGAGGCCTTGGGTCGCTGGCGGAAGTGGAAAGTGTCGCCGAAGATCCGAACACGCCGACCACCTGGCTGGCAGCGCTGGGCGACCTGGGAACGGCGGCTCCTGCGGCCTCGCAGGGGGCATGGAATCAGGTGCTGAATGGCGAAGGCAATGTAGTCGCGATCGATCCGGTCAACCCACAGAACTGGTACGCGACTTCGGAATTCGGCGTCGGCATCAACGCCTGCACGGCGGGTACAGCGTGCGATGTCGAGGCGTTCGGGAATGTCGCCGTCGGAGCGTCGCAGGTTGACGATGACGTGCAGTTGATTCCTGCGCCGTGGATTCTCGATCCGCAGGATACGAGCAACGTGATTCTCGGCACGTGCCGCGTGTGGCGCGGAGCGGCGAGCGGATCGGGCTGGAGCGATAACAACCTGCTGAGCGGGATGCTCGATGGCGAGAGCGGAAGTTTCTGCAATGGCAATGCGGAAATCCGTTCGCTCGCTGCCGGCGTTGTGACCGGCGCAGATGCCGGCGCCGAGCAGATCTATGCCGGAATGGCGGGATTCCTGGAGGGCGGCGGCCTGGCGGCGGGACATGTATTCACGGCGGCTGTCAACAACGCATCGGAAGCATCGACTACGGTATGGATCGACGCCGGCAAGTCGCCGGTGACCAACGATGCGAATTCTGGATCTAGTTTCGACCCTGGCGGCTTCGGCATCTCCAGTCTCTATGTCGATCCGCACGACACCACCGGGCAGACGGTGTATGCGACGGTGCAGGGATACCTGGCGGTGCCGAATTTCGAGCCACTCCTCTACGTGTCGACGAATGGCGGCGCGCAGTGGCTCGATGTGACGTCGAATCTGCCGCGCGTACCGGCCAACAGCGTCCTCGTCGATCCAAACGACGCCAGCACCGTCTATGTTGCGCTGGATACCGGTGTCTATTACACGCAGAACATCGGCAGCTGCGCCTCCGGCAACTCGGTGTGCTGGAACGTCTACGGCACGGGGATACCGAATGCGCCGGTGATCAGCCTGATGGCTTACAACGAAGGCACGACGGAGCAGCTGCGGGCAGCGACGTATGGCCGCGGCATGTGGCAGATCGACCTGCTGACCGCGGGCATTGCGCAGACCACCGCCTCGGCATCACCCGCTGCGGTGACCTTCGCAGGCCAGCTGATCGGCACGTCGTCTGACACCCAGACCGTCACCGTGAAAGACACGGGCCCGCTGAACCTGAACATCTCCACCGTCTCGATCACAGGCGAGTTTACGGAATCGGACAACTGCGCCGGGCAATCCATCGCTCCCCATGGCGACTGCCAGATTCAGGTCACGTTTAGCCCCGCAGACGCTGGCACTCTGAATGGATCGATGATCATCATGGCAAATCTCGATGGCGGTCAGCTGACGATTCCGCTCTCGGGCACCGGGCTTTCTCCGCCCAACCTGGCCCTCATTCCCGGTTCCCTCACGTTTCCCGTGACGACCGTGGGATCCACGAGCGCGGCACAGAGCATTACCGTCTCCAACAGCGGCGACCTGCCCGTGGCGCTGACGGCTGAGACGGCGACGGGCGATTTTTCTATCACCAATAACACCTGCGGAGCTTCGCTGGCGGGGCAAGGCAGCTGTACGGTGGGGGTTGTTTTCAGCCCGACCGCATCGGGAACGCGCACGGGCACGCTGTCGGTGATGAGCGCGCTGCCCACGCAGGCAGCCCAGCTGAGCGGCACGGCGCAGACGGTGGCCAGCGACGTGGTGTCGCCGCTTTCGCTGGCCTTTGCCGATCAGCAGCTGGGCACTACCAGCGCCACCCAGGTAGTGTCGATCACCAACAACGGCGATCAAACGCTAACCGGCATTGCGGTGTCGATTACAGCGAACTTCACGCTGACCAACAACTGCGGGACGACCCTGGCCGGCCACTCCAGCTGCTCGATGCTGGTCGCCTTTGCGCCTTCGACGGCAGGGGTGGCCCAGGGGTCGCTCGCGATCACCGACGCGATCCACACGCAAACGGTGGCGATGAGCGGAAACGGGCTGCTTCCGCCACAGCTCTCCGTTGCGCCGCTGAGCATGGGTTACGGCGGAGTGACCATCAATACGAACAGCGCGGTGCAAACCGTGTCCCTGACAAATGTCGGCGGCTACGCTCTGGCGAGTCTTACGGCCGCGGTCACCCCGGGGTTCAGCATCGCGTCGAACAACTGCCCATCGACTCTGGGGCTGTCGTCCTCATGCCAGATCGGCGTTATTTTTGCGCCCACCGCGGCGGGGAGCCTGAGCGGATCGGTGACGGTCTCCGCCTCCAATTTGCCGGCTGCGACGGTAGTGGGCCTGACGGGGACGGGTCTGACCCCAGGCAACATCGTCATCACGCCGGTGTCGGTGAGCTTTCCGGCCACGCTGATTGGATCGACAGCCGCAGCACAGACGGTGACGGTTGCGAACACGGGAGGCTCGCCGGTGGCGCTCAGCAGCGAGAGCGTTTCGGGAGATTTCGCGATCAACAGCAACACTTGCGGGACGTCGCTGGCGGCGCAGGCCAGCTGCCAGATGGCGATCGTCTTCACGCCCAGCGCATCGGGGGCGCGCGCCGGCACGCTGTCGGTCGCCGATTCGCTGGGAACGCAGACTGCGACTCTCTCCGGCACCGGACAGTCCGCGGCTACCGATACCTTGTCGCCCTTGTCAGTGGCCTTTGGCAATCAGCAGGTGGGAACGACCAGCGCGACGCAAACGGTCACGCTCACGAACACCGGCGACCAGACACTGACGAACATTGCGGTCTCAGGCACCGGCAGCTTCACGCTCATCGACAATTGTGCGGCGACCCTGGTCGGACATACGACGTGCTCGATGCTGGTTGCGTTTGCACCGGCCAGCACCGGAGCTGTATCGGGAGCACTGACCGTGAGCGACGAATTCCGCACGCAGACGGTCGCACTGGGCGGAACCGGGCTGGCGCCGCCGGCCATCGCGACGTCGGCCTCCTCAGTCGATTTCGGCAGCGTCACGGTGAATGCGACGAGCACCGTGAACACGGTAACGGTGACGAATAGGGGCGGCTACCCGATCATCGATCTTTCGGCCCTGGCTACGCCGGGATTCGGCATCGCGTCGAACGACTGCCCTGCTTCGCTGGCGGTTGGCTCGTCCTGCCAGATCGGGATTGAGTTTTCGCCGGCTGCGACCGGGAGCCTGAGTGGATCGCTGACGCTGTCGGCCGCCAACCTGCCAACTGCGATGGTGGTGGGACTGACGGGAACGGGTCTCGGGCCGGGCAATATCGTCCTAACGCCGGTGTCGATCAGCTTTCCGGCTACGCTGATCGGGTCGACGGCCGCAGCCCAGAGTGTGACGGTGGCGAACAGCGGCGGCTCGCCGGTGGCGCTAAGCAGCGAGAGCGTCACGGGCGACTTTGCCATCAGCAGCAACAGTTGCGGGGCATCGCTGGCGGCGCAGGCCAGTTGCCAGATGGCGATCGTCTTCACGCCCAGCGCGTCGGGCACACGCTCGGGCTCTTTGTCGGTCGTGGATTCGCTGGGCACGCAGACCGCGCCGCTCAGCGGCACAGGGCAATCAGCGGCTACCGATTCGCTGTCGGCCACGTCGCTGGCCTTTGGGAATCAGCAGGTGGGCACGACCAGCGCCACGCAGGCGATCATCCTGAGCAACAGCGGCGACCAGATTCTGACGAGCATTGCGGTGTCGAGCACCGGCAGCTTCACGCTCACCAACACCTGCGGGGCGACGCTGGCCGGACACACCACGTGCTCGATGCTGGTGGCCTTTGCTCCGTTGACAGCAGGGGCAGCCCAGGGAACGCTGGCGGTGAGCGATGAATTTCGCAGCCAGCCGGTCGCGCTCACGGGCACGGGACTCGCGCCGCCGGCCATCTCAATCGCGCCCTCTTCGGTCGACTTTGGCAGCGTGACGGTCAATGCGACGAGCGCCGTGAGCACGGTGACCGTCACCAATACGGGCGGCTATCCCATCAGCAACCTGGCCGCGTTCGTCACGACGGGGTTCGCCATCACGGCCAACAACTGCCCAGCGTCGTTGGCGCTCGGAGCTTCCTGCCAAATCGCAATCGACTTTGCGCCAAGCGCAGCGTCCACCGTGACGGGGACTCTGACGCTGAGTGGGTCCAATTTGTCAGCATCTTCCACCGTTGCGCTCAGCGGATCCGGGGTCACGCCAGGAAACATCATTCTGACGCCAACCTCGCTGGCCTTCGCTGCGACAGCGGTCGGGACAACGGCGGTGGGACAGAGCGTTGACGTGGCCAACACGGGCGGAACGGCGGTGACCCTGACCACCGAATCCGCCTCGGGCGACTTCACGATTACTGCCAACCCCTGTTCTGCGCAGCTCCCCGCCCAAACGAGTTGCGAGGTGGTGATCGTCTTCAAGCCGTCGACTGCGGGAATGCGCACCGGCACTCTGACCGTTGTCGATGGCCTGGGCACCCAAACGGCGTCCCTGAGCGGGACGGGACAGACCGAGGCGACAGACACGCTGGCTCCCTCTTCTCTGGTATTTCCGGCTCAGCAGGTGGGCACCAGCAGCGCGTCTCAGAATGTGACGCTGACCAACAGCGGCGATGAACCGCTGACTCAAATCGCGGTGAGCGGGAGTGGCGATTTTGCGATCGCAAACGCCTGCGGCGGATCGCTGCAGGGCCACGAGAGTTGCGCCATCCAGGTGATTTACGCTCCAACCATGACAGGCGCCGAAACAGGCGTGCTCACGGTAGTGGATGAGCTCCGGACGCAAAGCGTCTCCCTCAGCGGAACTGGCGTGGCGCCCCCGGGAATCTCCGCGACACCGACCACCATCGATTTCGGGGGACTGGCCGTCGGAAGCACGAGCGGTCCGCAATCGGTGACCGTGACCAACAGCGGCGGTTACCCGATCAACAGCCTTGCACCAGTGGCCACCACAGGATTCGCGATCGCTTCCGATAACTGCCCGCCGACGCTGGATGTGGGAACAGCGTGCCAGGTTGGCCTTACGTTTTCGCCGACAACGGCGGGGAGCGTCGCGGGGACCCTTACGGTATCCGCAACGAATCTGCCCCACGCGATGGTCGTGGCGCTCGCTGGCGCCGGAGAGGACTTCACCATCGTCGTGAACGGATCGTCGTCGTCAGTGGTCACGAGTGGAGATACAGCGACCTTTTCTCTGCAATTAGCGGGGCTCTCCGGAAGTTCCGGGACGGTCGCCCTGGTGTGCAGCGGCATGCCCGCGAATGCTACCTGTTCGCTGAATCCATCCAGCCTCACGCTGACGACAGCGGGAAGCTCGAGTTCCACGCTTTCCCTTACGACAGGCGTGTCGACGTCCAGCAGCGAACTGCGGCCGCCGGGCTGGAAATCGGCCCTGCCGTTATTAGCCTGTTTCCTGCCTCTAACCTGGATCGGGCTGAGACGCCGGCGGCTGGCTGGATTGATGATGGTGCTGCTGAGCATCTGTCTTTTGATACCTGCGGGATGTGGCGTAGGGGCCAGCGGAGGCGGGGGTGGCGGGGGTGGAGGCTCGGGCGGGCAGCAGCACTCCACGCCGCCCGGCACTTACGTCATCACGGTGACGGCGACGATGTCGAATATCGTGCACAGCACGGCGGTCAGTCTGACCGTGCAGTAAGGAGCGGTAGCCTCTGTCCAGTTGTTAGTGCCAGTGGCCCATCAAAAGCAGAAGGGTGCCTGCCAGCGCCAGCCCAGCCCCTTCAAAGACGGCGGCCCACAGCAGCCCGCGCAAAGATCCTCCGTTGGGTTCGGGCTCGGTATCGGGCCATGAATCCGATCCCCGTACAGCCGTTGGTTCGTGCGACTTGACCAGGAGCGGCGAGCCGGAGGTACTGGGTTCGAAAGCAGGCAAGGGGAAGTCCTCCACGCTGAGCCGTGGGCCGGATCAGTTCAGGAATGCGGCTACTGTGTCACTTGCGCGCCGCATTCGACAAGCCCACTTTGGTGGAATGACCACAGGAACCCTCCGCTCCAGGGAAGGAAAAGAAAAGCCGCTCCGTCTCCGGAGCGGCTGATGATCGTGCCTGAAAGCCGGCGGCCCGTTATTCGTGCGTGGTGTCGACAAAGGCGCGCAGCTTGCGGGAGCGCGAGGGATGCCGCAGCTTGCGCAGCGCCTTGGCCTCGATCTGGCGGATGCGCTCGCGCGTGACCTGGAAGCTCTGACCCACTTCTTCCAGCGTGTGCTCGGAGCCGTCTTCGAGGCCGAAGCGCATCTTGACGACGCGCTCTTCGCGCGGGGTGAGCGTGCGCAGCACCTGCGAGGTGTACTCCTTGAGGTTGACGCTGATGACCGCGTCGGAGGGCGAAACGGCCTGGCGGTCTTCGATGAAGTCGCCGAGGTGCGAATCTTCCTCTTCGCCGATGGGCGTTTCGAGCGAGATGGGCTCCTGCGCGATCTTGAGCACCTTGCGGACCTTCGCGACCGGAATATCCATGCGCTTCGCGATCTCTTCGGAGGTAGGCTCGCGGCCCAGCTCCTGCACCAGCTGACGCGAGGTGCGGATGAGCTTGTTGATGGTCTCGATCATGTGCACCGGGATGCGGATCGTGCGTGCCTGATCGGCGATGGCGCGCGTAATCGCCTGGCGGATCCACCACGTGGCGTAGGTCGAGAATTTGTAACCGCGGCGGTACTCAAATTTGTCCACGGCCTTCATCAGGCCGATGTTGCCTTCCTGGATGAGGTCGAGGAACTGGAGGCCGCGATTGGTGTACTTCTTGGCGATAGAGACGACGAGGCGCAGGTTGGCTTCGATCAGCTCGCGCTTGGCCTGCTCCGCATCCATATCGCCCTGGATCATCTCGCGCTGCGTGCGCTTGAGCTCGGCGATGGAGACGCCCGCTTCCTCTTCGAGCTTTTCGAGGTCGGTGCGGCAGTTTTTCTGCTGGCGCCGGTATTCCTTCTTCAGTTCCTCGCTGCGCGACTGCTCCCATTTGGTATCGAGGGAGCGAATCTGGCGCTCGAGCGTGCGCATGGCTTCGACGGTCTTGTTGACCTTCTCCAGCAGGCGCTTGCGCTCGAGGTTGGTGTATTTGAGCTCGCGGACGATGCGCGAGACCAGCACCTTCTCGCGCGCGATGCCCCAGCGCAGCTTGCGGTGCTCGCGCGGCTTCGCCTTCTGGTTCACCGTGGCGAGCTTTTCTTCGTGCTGCTGGGCTTTCTTCTGGTGCCTCACCAGGGTGTCGACACGGCCCACCGTGGCGCGGACACGCGACTGCACCACTTCTTCGGTCAGCTCTTCATCGTCGAAGATGACCACTTCCTTGATGTTGCGGACGCCGCGCTTGAGATCCTCGCCGAGGGCGACGATTTCGCGAATGACCACGGGCGAGCGCGAAATGGCTTTGAGAACGCGCAACTGGCCGCGCTCGATGCGGCGCGCGATCTCCACTTCGCCTTCGCGCGTCAGTAGTGGAACGGTACCCATCTCGCGCAGATACATGCGGACGGGGTCGTTGGTTTTTTCCAGTGTGCCCGGTGTCAGGTCGAGCTCGACGTCCTCGCCCTCTTCGCCTTCAAACTCGTCGCGCTCGGCGCCGAGTTTAGGACCGCCTTCCAGAATGTCGATGCCCTGGCTGCCGACGGTGGTCAGCAAGTCGTCGAGATCGTCCGGCGAATTCATGTCGCCGGGAATCAGGTCGTTGACCTCGTTGTAGGTCAGGTATCCCTTTTCCTTGCCGGCGTCGATGAGCTTCTGAATATCCTGTTCGAATTTATCTTCAATGGCCAAGCGGATGGCTCCCCCGCAATGAATTTCGGATCTGTCTCACCTGGGTACGGACGAGTGCGGTTGGGGCCATGAAAGGCGAAAACCCATGGCGGCACAGGGGCCACCGGGTAAAAGGCGCACGTCTCCCCGGACTTTCAGAATACCACGAAAACGACCTAACTTCGCCAATTTCTGCCATTTCGGAGGCGTTTCGGGCTGAATCCGCCGGTTCCTCCGGGATAAGTCCTCATGCATTTAGATGTGGGAAACCCTGTTTCGTTTCACCTCTTCGGCGAGATCAAACTCCCGCCATTCAGGGGCCGCGCAAGGGCTTTTGGGGAGGGGCAGCACGCCGGGTTTCATTTCTGTACGCCGCTATCATCCTGCGGCAGCTATACTTGCGTGATTCTCCTCTTTGCTGTCTGTCGTTTCCCGCAGCCAGATGGCGATCGGGAAAGATCCCTGCCGGAGGAACCCGCAAGGCCATGTTCATGATTCGCAGAACTCGCGCAGTGCAGGGGATTTCTGCCGGGGCGCTGATGATGGCGGGCGTGTTCGCCAGCGGTTGCGGCGGAGGGCAGAAACCACCGCCGGCCCTGACGATTACGACGGTCTCGCTCGTGAACGGGCAGGTGGGCGAGCCGTACTCCGCGACACTCACCGCCTCGGGGGGCACGGCACCCTATAGCTGGAGTTTGACCAGCGGAATCCTGCCGGCGAATCTCAGCCTGGCAGCGAGTGGCGCGTTCTCTGGGACGCCGGCAGCGACCGTGAGTTCCGTGCCTCTTACGTTCACGGTGACCGATTCCAGCAAACCTGTGCAGACCCAAACGGCGAAGTTCACGCTGACGATCACGCCGGCGCCGCTCACCGTCTCTACAGCGTCGTTGCCGAACGGGCAGGTAGGCGCGAATTACCAGGCGACGCTCACCGCGGCCGGTGGCACCGCACCCTATACGTGGGCGCTGACCGGGGGCACTCTGCCGGAGGTGCTTGCGGTGGATGCCAGCGGGACGATCAGCGGAACGCCGATGGTCACCGCCAGCGCCACTCCGCTGACGTTCACGGTGACGGATTCGGGCAGCCCGGCGCAGACGCAATCGGCCACTTTGCCGCTGACCATTGCGGCAGCCTCGGCGGCGGTTTCGGTCTATCCGCGCCGGGCCGGATTGACGCCCGGGCAAACCCTGACACTGATTGCCGCGACCACGGATGGGGCGGCTGTGACGTGGTCGGTCGCGGGATCCGGCTGCGCGGGCAGCGCCTGCGGCAGTTTTTCGACGGCAACGAGCGCCAGCAGCGCCACGGTCACGTTCACTGCGGCCGCTATAGCGGGCGAGTACACGTTGACCGCAACCGATTCCGGCAATAAAAATCAGGCGGCGACCGTGGCCGTGGCCGTGACGGGACTCGGCGGCGTGCTGACGTACCACAATGACGCGGCGCGCGACGGAGCGAACACTCAGGAGTACGCACTGGCACCCGCGACGGTGACGGCAGCGACCTTTGGCAAGCTGTTTTCCTGCACCGTGGATGGAGCGATCTATGCGCAGCCCCTTTGGGCGCCGAATCTGACGGTCGCATCTGCGCGCCACAACGTGGTCTTCGTCGCCACGCAGCATGACAGCGTGTACGCGTTCGACGCAGACGCGTCGCCTTGCATGCCGCTGTGGCACGCCAACCTGCTGGATGCAGCGCACGGCGGGACAGCGGGCGAAACCAGCGTGCCGAATTACACAGGAAATCAGGCGATTGGTGCCGGCTACTTCGATATCGCGCCAGAGGTTGGGGTAACGGGGACGCCGGTCATCGATGTCACGACCGGGACGCTCTATGTGGTGTCGAAATCCGCGAATGCCGGGCTAACCGCGTTTTATCAGCGGCTGCACGTGATCGATCTGACAACCGGGAAGGAGAAATTCTCCGGCCCGGTAACGATCGCCGCGACGTTTCCCGGCACGCAAGACGGAGGCACAACGGATGCGTTTGCCGCGAGAGGACAAAACCAGCGAGCCGGTCTCGTGCTTTCCAACGGAGTGGTCTACATTGCGTGGGCTTCGCATGAGGACAACCCGCCGTATTACGGCTGGGTGATGGGCTATGACGCCACCACGCTTGCGCAAGTGAGCGTTTTCAACGACACACCGAATGCCGGGTGGGGCGGCATCTGGATGAGCGGCGCGGCACCCGCGGTGGACGCTGCGGGGAATCTCTACGTCCTGACCGGCAACGGCAATTTCGACGCAAACAGCGCGTCTGCGCCGAACAACGATTACGGCGACTCTTTGCTGCAATTCGACGCGTCGCTGAAGGTCGCGCAATCTTTTACACCGACCGATCAGCAGGAGGACAACGACAACGACGCTGACTTCGGTTCGGGAGGCGCGCTGGTGCTCGCGGATTTGCCCGTCAATGGAACCAATCCCACTCACCTGATCATCGGAGGCGGCAAGGACGGCACTCTTTACATGAACAATCGCGATCGTCTGGGAGGGCTGGGGGATGCGAATGCCTGGCAGAAGCTCAACGTCGGGAGCTCGATTTTTGCGATGGGCGCGTACTGGAACGGGACGTACTTTGTTGCCCCGGCGTGGGGGAATCTGCAGGCGTATTCGCTGAATGCAACGACCGCGCAGCTCACCGCGAGGGGCGCGGCCTCCTCGGCGGAATTTGGATTTCCGGGATCGACGCCTTCCCTTTCGTCCATGCCGGACAACAGCAAGGGGATCGTATGGTCGCTCGACAACAGCCAGTACTGCACGCCGCAGTCGCCGGGCTGCGGTCCCGCCATTCTGCATGCCTGGGAAGCGGGCAATCTGGCGAACGAACTGTGGAACAGCACCGAGGGCAGCGGCAACACGGCCGGCTATGCGGTCAAGTTCGCGGTGCCGACGGTCGCGAATGGGAAGGTGTATGTGGGGACCCGCGGCAACAATACCGGCAGCCCCGACAGCAGCACCTCGACGCCCGGCGAACTCGATGTCTACGGATTGCTGCCGAACTGAGATAGCCCTGATGGACAAGCGGACACTGGTGCGTCCTGCGGATCGGCGTGGTGCGCTGGTCTTGCTCTAACGGGCCAGGCGGCAGGACTGCCGGCTCTGATCTGCGATGGCTGTACCCTGTAACCGGACCCCATGGAACTGGATTTCGCCCGGCGCGTGAAAGAGCAGGCCGACATCGTGAAGATTGTCGGGGAGTACGTGCGGCTGCGCAAAGCCGGGGCGCAGAACTACAGCGGGCTGTGCCCGTTTCACAAGGAGAAGACGCCGTCGTTCAGCGTCCACGCGGGACGGCAGTTCTACCACTGCTTCGGGTGCGGCGAGTCGGGCGATGTGCTGGAGTTCGTGAAAAAGATCGAGAACATCAGTTTTCCCGAGGCGGTGAAGACCGTCGCGCAGAAGTGCGGGATTCCGCTGCCGAAGCGCGACTTCGCAACGCTGGAAGAGGCCGCGGAACATCGCCAGCGGGGCAAGCTGCTTGAACTGCATGAGGTGGCGACTGCCTGGTTCGAAGAGCAGCTTCGCTCGGCGGAGGGCGCGACGGCCCGCGAGTACCTGACGGGGCGCGGGCTTTCGGGCGACGGGATTGCGAAATTCCGCGTCGGGTATGCACCGGACAATTTCAACGCGCTGCGCGACAAGCTGCAGGGGCTGGCTGACGTAGAGACGCTGCGGCTGAGCGGGTTGTTCTCGTGGAAGGAGCAGGAAGACGGATCGCCCGGACCGCTCTACGCGCGGTTTCGCAAGCGAGTGATGTTTCCCATCGCGAACGAGGGCGGGCGGGTGATCGCGTTCACGGCGCGCACGCTCGAGACCGGCGAGAAAGCCGGACCGAAATACCTGAACTCGCCCGAAACGCCGCTTTATTCCAAGGGGCAGGTGCTCTTCAATCTGGACAAGGCGAAGCAGGCGATTCGGAATGACGGCGGCGCGGTCCTCGTCGAGGGGCAAATGGACTGCATCTCGGTGTTCCTGTCCGGGATTCCCAACGTCATTGCGACCAGCGGGACGGCGTTCACGGAATTCCAGACGCGTTTGCTGAAACGGTACGCCATGAGGGTAATCGTCAATTTCGATCCGGATACGGCGGGGGCGAACGCGGCGGAGAAGTCGATCGCGCTGCTGACCGAAGAGGGGTTCGACGTGCAGGTGCTCACGCTCGAAGGCGGGCTCGATCCCGATCGGTACGTGCGGGAGCGGGGAGCGCGGGCGTATGCACAGGTACTGCGTGGCGCGCCGACGTATCAGACCTGGCTCGTTGACCGGGCGCGACAGCTGTTTCCGGGGCGCGATCCGAAGGCGAAGACCGAGGCGCTCAATTTTCTGCTGCCGCACATCCGGCGCATTCCGAGCCGCATTGCACGGGACGCCTTCGCCAACGACGCGGCCCAGGCGCTGGGGATCGACTCGGCGCTGGTAAGGGCGGAGTTGAAGGAGGCAGCAGCCAGGCGGCGCGACCATATCGCCACGCACGAGCAGAGCCTGACCCACGCTGAGAAAGTCCTTTTGCTGGCGTTCTCGTCGCCGCGATCGAGCGAGTCTTACCTGGTGGCGGAAGGAGCGTGGCAGCAGCATCGGAAGGAACTGGAGCCGCTGCGGACCGACGTGCGCGCAGTTGTCGAGCGGCTGCGCGAACGCGCCGACGGCGCCGACGCCCTGGGATCGCTGGCCAGCGATGAGCAACGGAAGCTGCTGGCTTCCCTCTTTGTTTCGATTCACGACACAGAACCCTCGGCCGACGCCGTGGACGACGCGGTGCACGCCATTCGCTGCACGGCTCTCGAGCAGGAGCAGCGGCGGTTGCGCGCGGCGATCGAGCAGGCAGAGCGCGCCGGCAACATGGACGAAGCGCTGCGGCTGACGCGGGAATTGCAGGAAATCACGCGGCGGCTGCGCGAACTGGACTAGCGCGGCCAGTTGGCGGAAGGGAGTCCGCGCAGAAAGGATCTGCGCGTGGCGCGCTCACCTTCCCCGCCAGCGGTGTCTAATCGAGGGAGCACTTCGATGCGCTTCTTCACAAGAGCGGCCCTGGCATTTGTCGCGCTCACGCTTCAAAATGCTGCGTGGGCAGCGCCGTTTCCGCAGCTCTTGCCTGACGCCCGAAATTTTGAATTGACGATCCGCGAGGATCCTTCCAGTTCGCTGCCGCCTGGTCCGGCCTGCGGCGGGGAAGCCGGACTCACGCTGGCGTGCCAGGCCTTTGTCGTCACGCTGAAAAATGTCGGCATGCGCACGGTGCATCTGAGCCGCATTGCCTGCCAGGAGCCGGTGGTCACCTTCGAGATGCAGGAGCCCAATTCCTCGAGTGGCTGGTGGCCGATCAGCCAGGTTTCGCGTCCGCTTTGCACTCCCTGGGTCTATGAGAATCTGCGGCTGCGGCCTGGGGAATCGACCGAATACCAAACACGGCTTGTCTCGCAGAACCGCGCGCCGGACCTTTTCTCGCCGGTTGCCCACCGGTCTTATATGATTCGGGCCGAATGGTGGCTGTGGGGCTGCACTGAAAATCCTGAAGGGGCGGATTGCCTGGCGCCGCTCCAGGTGATGAAGCCGAACTCCGGGGGTGGCGCGCCGACCGGCGACGTGGAGATTCAGGAGCCGGTGGAAGTGATTTCAAAAACGATCGAGGTGAGTTCGCCGGCCCTGCCCGATCTGGGTCGTCTCCAACTCGGCTTCGAAATATCGTTCGCTTCGGATACAGCGGCGGCGGAATTGAGGAAACGTCTGGGGGCGCGGTGTGCCGGCGATCCGGGGACCAGCGTGGAATGCACGGTCTTTCATTATGCGATTCGCAATCTCAGCGATCGTCCGGTGCGCAACGGCCGATTCACGTGCAGCGACGACAGCATCATGCCGGAATACCGCACGGATGACGGCGAGTGGAAGAAGCTGGAATCCCGCCTGCAGGCGTGTACGGCCAATGTCTATTTCGAAACGCCGATTCTTCCCGGCCACGCTGCGGAAGGGGATTTCACGCTGGGCACGCTGGCGCCCAGGTTCGATACTTCGCCGCTCTATCCTGCCGGGAAATACCAACTGCGCTTCCATTTCCAATCGAGCGCATGCTGGGCGTCGCCTGACGGCAGCTTCTGCATGCAGCGGCCGAAGGAACAGATCACTGCCGTTTCAAACGTGGCGACCATCAGCGCCGCGGCATTCAAGGCAAGCGGCAAACCCGCCAAGTAAAGCTGGAGGGAAATATTTGAGCGAGGCGAGGATCGCAGCGACGGCCCACTCCGCGGCAGCGGTCGCGTGGACCGCGCATCGCACAGGACCACGTCCGGCGGCAGCAGCGGCCGCAAGCCATCGACACCGGCCAGCATGGACTGCACCACGCGTACGCCGCGCAGAAAGGGCCACGCCTGCTGCGCGTGCTTTTTGAATACGGGCGCAATCCAGAACTCGAACTCGCAGCTGCGCTGGGGTTCCTTTGGAATGTTCTCGAGCGCGATGCCATCGGGCAGCAGACGGTGCAGGTCGCGATCAACGCCTTCTGGAATGCCGACGGTCAGCATGAGAACGGATGGCGGCTTTTCTGCAATGACGCTATCTCTTCATCGAGGGCCGCATGAGGGGCCGCAGACTGCCTCAGCCCAGAATCGTGCGCAGAGCTTCGAGACCGGTATCGATGGTCTCCGGCGCAACGGAATAACTGAAGCGCACATGTCCTTCGCCCTGTGCGCCGAAGACCACGCCAGGAATGGTGGCGACGTGCGCCTTTTCGAGGAACATCTCCGCAACGCGGCGGCTGTTCTTGTGGATTTTGGTCACGCTGGGGAAGGCGTAGAACGCGCCCGCCGGCATTTCGCAGGGAAGGCCGAGGCCGTTGAGGCCCTTGACGAGGCGGTCGCGCCGCTGACGGTAATCCTCGCGGCGCGCGGCAAGGGCTTCCTGCGGCTGGGCCAGCGCTTCAAGAGCGGCCCACTGCGTGGGCGTGGAGACGCCATTCGTTGAATAGAGAACCACTTTGCGCAGGCCTGTCATGAATGGTTCTTTCGCAACGGCGTAGCCGCAGCGCCAGCCGGTCATAGCGTAGGTTTTCGAGAATGTGTACGCGGTGATCGTGCGTTCGGCCATGCTGGGCAAGGACGCAATCGACACGTGCTCGCCTTCGTAGACGAGATCCTCGTATGCTTCATCGGCGAAGACGACGAGGTCGCGGCGGATGGCGAAAGCCGCCACTTCTTCAGCTTCCTGGCGCGTAAACACGACGCCGGAAGGATTCTGCGGCGTGTTGTAGTAGATGGCGCGCGTGGCTGCGGTCGAATAGTGTTCGAGCGCGGCGGTTAACCCGCTGCGCCGCGCACTGGAGGTCGGGACCATAACGGGACGCGCCTGGGCCATGGTGACCATGTCGCGGATCGGCGTCCAGAACGGCGAGAACAGCAGCAAATCGTCGCCGGGATCGAGCACGGTTTGAAAGGCGGCGTAGAGTGCGTGCGCGCCGCCGACGGTGACGATGACGTCATCCACGCCGGCATCAAGATGATTTTTAGTCTGCAGCTTGCGCGCGAGAGCCTGACGGAGCGGGTCGATGCCGGAAGACGGGGCGTAACGGGTGCGATTTTCGGCAAGGGCTTTCAAGCCCGCGTACTTGACCGTCTCCGGCGTTTCGAAAAAGGGTTCGCCGCCATGGAACGCGTGTACGGGCTGCCCGGCGGCGCGCAGCTGCATGACCTTGTTGCGAATCTGCACGATGTCGGAGAAGCCGACTTCCTCGAGGCGTTTGGCGATGCGCAGAGTATTTCGTTTCGTGGTCACAGGTTTCCCTCGATGGACGTTCCAGCTTACGGCATTTTTAACCGATGCAGGAGAGGAATTGCGGGCGAGATTCGGCGCAGGGCATGGGAGGCTTGCGTCAGGCGCTGAGCAGGCCCGAATACACGGCCATTCCTGCGACCGCGTCGATGCCCAGGGCGTCGAGGGCGTCGATTTCCGACTGCTCGCGGATGCCGCCGGCGACGATGAGCTGGCGCTGGGTCAGCGGGCGGAGCGCGCGAGCAGCTTCCATGGGGAAACCGCGCATTGTTCCCTCGGTATCGACGTGGGTGTAGAGGAATGCGCAGCAGTACGGCTCGAGCGCGGCGATGGCCTGAGCCGGGGTGACGCTCACCTGATCCCGCCAGCCGCGGACCGCGATGCGGCCCGCCTTCGTATCAATGCCTGCGACAAATCGCTCGGCGCCGATGGAGGAAGAAATCGCCGCGGCGGCTTCGACATCCACGCCAACCTCGCGGAATAGCGCCGAGCCGAAGATGACGCGGCGCGCACCGACCTCCAGCAGGGCATGGGCTTGATCGGCGGTGCGGATGCCGCCGCCGACCTGCACGGGAAGCCGCTGAGCGATCCGCGCGACGAGCGCCCGATTGTCTCCGGTGCGCTTCGCTGCGTCGAGGTCGATGAGCTGGACAAGAGGGTATTTGCTGAAGCGCGCGATCCAGTAATCGAAGTCGTCGAAGGCGAGGCGGAGCTCTTCGCCCTGCTCGAGCTGGACGATGCGATCACCCATGAGATCGATGGAGGGAATCAGCACGGGAGCCTCACCGGGATGCCGTCGCGCTGCAATTCTTGTTTGAGCGTGCGGACATCGGCTATTCCGAAGTGAAAAATGCTGGCGGCGAGGGCGGCATCGGCGCTGCCTTCGCGAAAGACCTGGGTGAAGTGGTGCGCCGTGCCTGCGCCTCCGGAGGCGATGACGGGAATCTGCACAGCCCGGCTGACCGCTGCGGTGAGCTCGCAGTCGAAGCC
>JBARMS010000033.1:0-4694 GCA_049802575.1 Acidobacteriaceae bacterium
GCCCTGCGCGCCGCCGCCCAACAACTTGGCTGCGCCCTAAACTTTGACGAGACGGCGCGCCTGGTGGCGATGCTCGCCCCCGACGCGCCCCGCAAACAGCAATTCGCCGAAGACCTGCGCGCCGAACGCACCGCCCGCGAACTCCGCCTCATCCGCGAAACCTCGCCAGCCAATGAACCGCAGGCACCCCAGACCTTCCTGCTGCCCATCCCCGGCGAAGTCACCGGCCTCGGCGTCACGTTGCGGGCGAAGCTGCGGGACGAAGCTGCGCACACCCCCGATCCCCCAGCGCCTATCGCGCCGGCCCTTTTGCGCACACCCCGCCCCGGCGACCGCGTCCAGATCGCACACTCCCGCGGCCCCAAGCCGCTGAAGGAGATTTTCGAGCGCCTGAGCATCCCCGCCGATCAGCGCAAATTTTGGCCAGTCGTCGAGTGGCAAGGGCGGATTGTGTGGTTGAAGGACGTGTTCGTCGCGGCGATGATGCCTTTCGGGATAGTGATATTGAATCACCGGGGAGATGAGGACAAATGAACCTTGGGAAAGAGAATTGACTCGTGTGGTAGCGTTGCTTTTGCGGAAACATGTGCCCTGGGACGCCGCTCGACAGTTAGTCAGATGATCACCGTTGACTTAAAGGCCGGAGACGTGCTGGCGACTAATGCTGACGTGCTGATCCTGAAGCACGCACAGGCGCGATTCGGTGTGGATGCTGAGGTCCTGGCGATGATCGAGGCCGAGGGTCGGCACGTTGAACTTCCTAAGCCCGGCGAATTTCGATTTGAGCGGGGAGTGGACGGTGTTTCCGCCGCAAAGATCCTATTCATCGGAGTTCCGCCGCTCGGGCAGTTCAACTATAAAGAAATCCGGTCGTTTGCTCGCCAGGCCCTTTCAATACTTGCAGCCCAAGAACCGCGTGCGGAAGTCGCCCTCATGACAATTCACGGCGCGGGGTATGGCTTGGACGAACTTGAGGCCTTCGGAGCTGAAATCGCGGGGCTGATAGACGCAATAAGAGAGGGCGATCGCCCGAAATCTCTTCGTAGGGTCACCATAGTCGAGTCGAACACGAAAAGAGCAGAACGATTGGACTACAACCTGCGGCATCTGCTTCCGAGCGGATCGATCCCAGAGATGTCCAGCTCGTCAGGGGTATCGTATTCAGCCCCGGCGATGAGAGCTCGCGAAGCCGGCCTCGAATCTGCTGCCAAGCCCCACGCGTTTGTGGCGATGCCTTTTATAGACGAAATGGACGATGTTTATCATTACGGAATTCAGCAGGCGGTGCACGCAGCGGGGCTGCTTTGCGAGCGTGCCGACGGTTCGGCGTTCACTGGGGATGTATTGGAATGGGTCCAAACGAGGATCCAAACCGCATCCATCGTCATCGCGGACCTGACCGACGCGAATCCGAACGTATACCTCGAGGTCGGTTACGCTTGGGGCCGCGGTATCAGGACGGTGCTCCTGACAAAGAGCACAGAGCATCTCCGATTCGATGTTCGCGGTCAGCGATGCCTGATCTACAAAAAGATCAAAGAGCTCGAAGATCTGCTGAGCAAGGAATTGAAAGAGCTCAACTTGGGTGCGTGACTCCATGAGGTCAGAGAGCGTCAGGAGCGGCTGCCTTGGCTTCTAATCCTTTCGCTTCCCGGTTGACCCTACCCATCCCCAAACCTACAATCTAAAGAGGAGAAATCCACCCATTTTCGGGTGGATGGAGTGGCATTCCCATGGGTTCCGAGCTGCGCATCAGCCCCCGCGAACGCGCCGTGCTGACCGCCATCATCGAAATGTACATCGCTACCGGCGAGGCCGTCGCCTCGCAGGCGCTCGCCCGCCATTTCGGCAACAAGGAGGGCATGAGCCCGGCGACGATCCGCAACGTGATGGCCGCCCTCGACGACGCCGGCCTGCTCGACCAACCGCACACCTCCGCCGGCCGCGTCCCCACCGCCCAGGCATTTCGTTTTTACGTCGAGCAGCTCAGCGGATCGCAGATCGCCGGTGGACCGCTCACCATCCTCGCCCCCGAGCGCCTCGAGCAGATCGAGGAGAGCTTCGCCGGCATCGGCACCAGCCAGCAGTACCTCGAGCGCACCTCCCACGTTCTTGCCCTCATCTCCAGCGGCCTCGGCGTCGCGCTTGCCTCCGCACAGGAATTTCACCTGCTCGAGCACATCCACTTCTCGCGCTTGTCTCCCGGCCGCGTCCTCGGGGTGGTCATCACCAAAGCCGGCACGGTGCTCGACCGCGTGCTCACGCTCGACCGCGACCTGGCGATGACTGAGCTCGAAACCGCCGCGCATTTCCTCAACGAGAACTTCCACGGCTGGTCGATCGAGCGCATTCGCGCCGAGCTGGCGCAGCGCCTCGAAGCCGAGCGCAGTGAATACGACCGGCTGATGCGGTCGCTCGAAGAGCTGTACCGCAAGGGCGCGCTCGAAGCCGAACCCGCCGCGGCTCCCACCATCTTCATCGAAGGCGTCGCCAATTTGCTGGCCGGCGAAACGGATCGCGCGCGGCTCAAGACCATGCTCCAGGCGCTGGAAGCGAAGGAGCGGCTGATCGAGCTGCTCAACGCCTACGTCGATGCGCGGCAGCGAACGGTGCGTGTCGTGGTCGGACTCGAAGAAGCCATTCCGGAATTGAAAGACTTTGTGCTGTTCGGCGCAACGGCGCGGCTGGGGTCGGAGAACCTCGGCACCGTCGCCGTCATCGGGCCAACCCGCATCCAGTATCAGGAGACCATCAACGCGGTGTCGTACATTGCGCAGCTGTCGGGCCGGATCTTCCAGCCCCCGCAGTGACGCATCGCGCATTCCTGCGCCGGCCCTCCTCAGCGAGCGCCGCGCAGAAGAACCAGGATTGAGATATGAGCAGAAAAATTGTGATCGAGAAATCCGGCGAGGAAGCGCCGAACGGGCAGGCAGGCAACGAGCAGAGTGAGAAACGCGATGTGAACGCAGTCGAAGACAACGAGCAACTGGTTCCTGTCGAGAAGGCCACCGTCCCGCAGGAGGAATACGACCGCCTGAAAGCCGAGCGCGATCAGCTCTTCGATCGCCTGGCCCGGCTACAGGCCGAGTTCGACAACGCCCGCAAGCGCGAAACCAAAGAACGCACCGAGTTCCGCGACTATGCCGTGGCCAATGCCGTGGAACAGTTCCTGCCGGTGCTCGATAATTTTCAGCTCGCGCTGAAGGCGACCGGCTCGGCTGACCAGTTGCGCACCGGCGTCGAGCTGATCGTGAAGCAAATGGAAGAGGCGCTGCGCGGTCTGAACGTCCAGCCGGTGGAAGCCGTCGGCGCGGTCTTCGATCCGAAAGTGCATGAGGCGCTCGATATGGTGGAGCGCAGCGACGTGCCCGATCATCAGGTACTGGAAGAGGTTCGCCGCGGCTATCGCATTCGCGATCGCCTGCTCCGGCCGGCTCTGGTGCGGGTGGCGAGCAATCCCCAGCAGAAGGAAGCATGAGTAAAACCCAAAACGTGACAAAAGCTGATTACTACGAAGTCCTTGGAGTCGCACGCACGGCCACCGATCAGGAACTGAAGGCCGCCTACCGCAAGCTGGCCATGCAGCATCATCCCGACCGCAACCCCGGCAATCACCAGGCCGAGGAGCGCTTCAAGGAATGCAGCGAAGCCTATCAGGTGCTGAGCGACCCGCAAAAGCGCGCCGCCTACGACCGCTTCGGCCACGCTGGCCTGAATGCCGGCGGGTTCGACGGCAGCCCTTTCGGCAATGCGCAGGATCTGGGCGACATTTTCGGCGACCTGTTCGGCGAAATGTTCAACATGGGCGGCAATCGCCGTGCCTCGCGCGTGCAAAAGGGACACGATCTTCGCCACGACCTCACCATCGATTTCGAAGACGCGGTCTTCGGCAAAGAAGTGAAGATCACCTTCCGCCGCGCCGAAGCCTGCAAGGATTGCCGCGGCACCGGAACAGCGACCGGCCGCGGGCCGACCACCTGCCCGCATTGCCAGGGACGCGGCCAGGTTCGCTATCAGCAGGGATTCTTCTCCATCGCGCGCACCTGCACCCACTGCGGCGGCGCCGGCAGCGTCATCAGCGATCCCTGCACCATCTGCCGCGGAGACGGACGCGTCGAGCGCGAGCATGAGCTGTCCGTCACCATTCCCGCGGGCGTCGAAGACGGCACCCGCATCCGCTACCAGGGCGAAGGCGAGGCCGGACGCTTCGGCGGCGGAGCGGGCGACCTCTACATCGTGCTGCGCGTGCGTCCGCACAAGTTGTTCGAGCGCGAAGGCAACGACCTGCACTGCATCGTGCCGGTTTCCTTTCCGCAGGCGGCGCTGGGAACCGAAATCAGCATCAACACGCTCGACGGTCCGGCGAAGATCAAGGTGCCCGAAGGCACGCAGAGCGGCCAGGAAATTCGCCTGCGCGGACGCGGCGTTCCCTATCTCAACGAGCATGGCCGCGGCGATCTCGTGGTGCAGGTAGTGGTGCGCACACCCACCAAGCTGACCAAAGGGCAGAGGGACAAACTCCGCGAGCTCGGCGAAACCATGACCGTCGAGAACACCCCGACCTCGCGCAGCCTCTTTGAGAAGGTGAAGGAGATGTTCTCGTAGAGGCGGGGGAAAGCCGTTAGCCAAAAAAGCGGTCAGCGAGAAGCGACATCAGGAAACCGGAGTTGCCGCACCTTGCGTACGACCTCTGT
>JBARMS010000034.1:0-8262 GCA_049802575.1 Acidobacteriaceae bacterium
AAAAGCTCGACACCTCCATCCACGCCATCATGAAGGAGCACGAACATGGATCTGATACCCCGTTACCTGCAGGCCGTTAGGTTCTGGCTGCCCAAAAACCAGCAGGACGACATCATCGCCGAGCTCTCCCAGGATCTCCGCGACCAAATCGATGAGCAGGAGTCGCGTCTCGGCCGCCCGCTCAACGCGCTGGAAGTCGAGACCCTCCTGCGTCAGCGCGGCTCGCCCATCCAGGTCGCGAACAAATATCTGCCCCAGCAATCGCTGATCGGCCCTCTGCTTTTCCCGATCTACGTGTTCGTGCTCAAGGTGGTGACTCTGTGCCTCCTCATCCCAGCGGCCGTTGGGCTTCTCGCGGGACTCATCACCGGACCGCTCACCCATGCCGTCGAGAGGGGCTGGCAGCCGCCCTTCGCGCACATTGGCGCGCAGTTGTGGAGCGCGTGGTTCACCTCCATGGCCGTCGTCACCCTCGTGTTCGCCATCCTCGAGCGCACCCAGGCAAAGAGAGAAATCCTCGAGAAGTGGGATCCGCGCAAGCTGCCGCCGCTCCGCCCAAAGCACCTGATCCCGCGCACCAACTCGGCAATCGAGGTCGTGGTCAATGTGTGTGTGCTCGTCTGGTGGGGCTGGAACATGGCCGCTCCTCTCGACCTGCGCCTCGGCAACGTGCACATCCTGCTCACGAAGCAGTGGACCTGGTTCTTCTGGGGAATCCTGCTGCTCACTCTGGCCAGCGCCGCGGTCGCGGCCGTCAACTTCGTGCGCCCGTGGTGGACCGCCCCGCGTGTGGCCGCGCGTCTCTACCTCGATGTGGCCGGCGGGGTCTTCTTCTGCTGGGTGCTGAAGGCGAATCTTCTCGCCACCATCGACTGGCCCGGCGCCACCCCGGAAAAATCGGCGCTCGTCGTCAATCAGGTCAATCTCTGGCTGGCGCGGGCCTTCCCCTTCGCCATCTTCATCTGCCTGCTCATCGTCGCCATCAACGCATGGCGTCTCATCAGCGTCCTCCGCAAGTCGGATACCGGCGCCATGCGAGCCGCCCTGGTCTAGCGGAGCGTTCCTGAGCTTCGCGACAAAGTCGTTCCTGGGTTTGTATCAGCGCACGATGCAAAGCGTCCCTGAAAACAGGCAACGGATGGATTCATCCATGGCCACATGGCGGGCATGCCCACACGGGCGCACAAAAACGCCCAATGTTGGCCAGAAATGGCCGCCCGCTGCTCGAAACTTCCGGGTCGCCGCCAATTCGCCCAGAGCCAGTCAATGAGTGCTTTGGCCTGTAGGCGCCCTTCCAGAATCACCACGTTGGTTTCCTGCTTCCTCGACACCGGCCGATATGACGATAATTGTCCTTTGTCCTGACATGAAGTGGAGAAAACTCACGTTTCGTAGAATGGAAGCGATGAACCAGCCGATACGCCATCACTATGTGCCAGTGTTTTACCTCTCTCGCTGGGAAGGTTCTGACGGTTGTATTTGTCGCTTCAGTCGACCCTATGGCGACACTGTCAAATCAGGGCGAATTGCCCCAAAGGGAACAGCCTTCGAGCCGCGTCTATACGAGACGAAGGGCCTACCGCCCGAACATGCGCAGATCATGGAGATGGATTTCATGGCCAAGATCGATAACGACGCGGCCAACGCACTCACGCTTCTAGAGGGAGACTTATCTGTAATTGGATTGTCGGACGAGGCTCGTAACAGCTGGTCTCGGTTCTTGGTCGCACAGAAGCTCCGGACACCGCGCGACATTTCGCAACTCAAGTCAAGTGTCGAGCAAGTCTGGAATCGTGTGTCACAGCCACTTAGGGAAAGCTATGCAGCAAGACGGTCACCAAAGGAGCCCGCCACGCTTGAGGAATTTTGGGCGCAACTGAACCCTGCCTATGCCGACGAATTGGCGCTTAGTGTTGGGCAAACGCTCATGGTGCACGAAGGGATATGTCATCTGCTAAACGAGATGAGTTGGTGCGTTTTGGATGTCCCAGAAGGATGCGATTCGCTGTTAACCTCTGACAATCCAGTCTGGATGACCGCCTCACTTGTAGGCGCTGACGATTTTCTTCTAGTTGCCATTGGTCCCCGCAGACTTTTTGTTGCAGCGGTCGAGCCAGACACTCTGTGTCGAATTCAAGCCCAGCGAAGGTGCGAATTAGTGAAAATCATCAATAAGATCACAGTTCAGCATGCGGACAGATTTGTCTACGGAGAGACCGAAGATGCGCTGCCACTCGTTCAAGAACACATGTCGACTAGACACCATGATACCTGGCTTGAAAGACACGCCAGGATGCGCGATCTTGAAATTGTCGCTTCTGACAATCCTCCGACTAAGCTCTAAACGTAGCGGATTCTAAGTTTGGCTATGGCGGCTGAGTGCTAAATTGACGAAAATCGCCAATGCGCTCATCGAACCGGATCGTCGCCGTATCACCGGCATACCGGAACATTCGAGGCCTGGACCCGCCCGCGAGCCTCGAAACGTCCGAATCGCCGACAATTCGGAAACGATGGGATCGGGAGGGTCGGCTCATTCAGGTATGCTCCTGCCTGTTATGGATTTCTCGACCGAACCGCATATCAAAGCATATGTCTGCAACCACGTTTTCGATGGCACTCTCCCTGTGCTGCTCGTGAGCCGGGCGGATGGGGACTGGTGCTTCCTTTGTGGCGGGCAGCACGAAGACGATGCCTCAGCTTATAAGGTCGTAGGAATTGGGCATGTGATCGACGCTGACCAAACGCTGCTTCAGCTTCACGATCTACCTGCCGACTGGGAGGCTGAGAGACAGAGCATCGATTCGGCGTGGGTTCGTCTACCGTATGACGCGACCAGAGAATGAATCTGGCCCAATGGCGTGTGTAACACCGGCATACCGGAACATTCGTCTGGACCCGCCCGCGAGCCTCGAAACGTCCGTATTGTCGACCGACCAGACACTTTGAAGGAAGTGCCGGTCCATCACTGCGCCGCTTCATTTTCTCCGGATGCCATCCAGAAGTCGTGATTCGTGGTCGCGACGCTCCCGTTCGGTCCTGGGTGAGATCCGCTGGGTAGCTAGTCCAAGCACATATCCAGATACCCGCTCCGTCTGTTCACCCAAATAGGGTGCAACGTCGGCCTCCAGCTCTGTGCCGCTCAACCACTCTCCGATTTCGACTCGAAGTAGATTCTCGAGTTGGGCATCCGTGCGGGCATCTTCGGCCGCCTCTTCGATGTAAGCGCAAATCGATGTGACGCGCCCAGCATCGCGAGCCTTAAGCGCAATCTCCAGTACGGGTACCAGGAAAGAGCCGAACACCACGTATGGCAACTCCTCGTCAGCCAAATACGAGAACTGTTCGCGGTACATCGGTTCCAGGTCGGGCAATCGCTCGAACAAATCACGCACTGCGCTCCCATAATCCATGGTCCCATGGTAGTTGAACCAGGCTTCCTCTGTGGTCATGGCCGTATCACCGGTCATCGGGAACTTTCGCTCGCGTGAACCGCTCACGCGATCCCGGCGACCACCCCGCACAAATTCCGCACAAGCGGCGCGAGGGTGTATGGCTCGCTCCCGTTCTCGTCAGAAGTTTGTCAAGAGCCCAGCCTCCGCACGAAAGTAATGACCCCTGATAACACGCCACTTATACGCCAACTTATCCCAAAAAAGTTGGCGTGGTTTGTTCTAAGACTTGGTATTCTAATAATAGGAAGAAAGAAAAAAAGGCCGCCTCCCGGGCGGCCTTTTCTCTTGCCGGAAAGGAAAGCTCATTCCATGCACGCATGCGTCGCCCGTCGTCCCGCTCTTCGCGAAGCCGCGCGCCCGCACGCGCGCGTCTGTGACGCATTCGTGGGCGCCAATCAGTCAATCACGACCGTCAACCCCTCATCCACGGTCGCGAATGAATCAATGCCAGCCGCGGCCCATCTGACTTCCCTGCAATCGTCAACCCCATTCGCATCTCTGAATACGTCACCCACAGCCGTCTCTGCCTCACACACGACCGCGACCCATGTGCCCCGGTTCGTATCACTTGCCGCGGGTCTGCGGAATCACCCCTCCGCAAACCGCTCAAAACAAATCACCCGCCTGCAAGGAGGCAAAAAAAAAATGCGGAGGAATCATCATCGCGCCTGGACAGCCGATTCTCTTCACGCTGAGTCCACGCCAAACTGGACGGGCCAAGGTCTCGGCCTTCACGGCACGACAGCCGCTCCCCCATAGCTCGCCAGCGCGCGGCCCTGCAGATCCAGCAGCAGCGCCGCTCCCCGCTGCGGATCCATCGTGAAGTTCACATGCGCGCCCGTCCGCGCATCCACGAAATCGATGCGCTCCACCGCGTCCGACTCGTTGCTGAAGCTGTACACCACGCCATCCTCCAGCTCGGTCGGCAACGCCAGCACATCCGGCGACAACGGCTCCTTCGCCTGGAGGACCGGCTGCACGCCGGCCTGCTCCAGCGCCCATCGATACAGCGCCGATGTCGCGTCGTACCCATCGGCGAACTCCACCGGATCCGCTGTCCACAGAATCTTTCCGCTCCCATGCGCGATCACTGCAACAGACTTCCCGGTGGTAAACCGCTGCGTCCAGGTCTCCGACTGCTGCACGCTCGCCGGAAATCCCAGCGCAAAGCTCATCCCTCCCGGCAGCGTGAGCGTCGACCCGCGCACCTCCAGCGGCACAACATCACCCTTCACGCCCAGCGGCGTCAGCCGATCCACCGGCTGCCAGTGCTCATCCCGATCCACCGGCCCGGTGACCAGCAGCGTCCCGCCGCGCTCGACATACGCCATCAACTCCGCCCACGCCGCATCCGTCAGCCCCTGTGGCGACGGCAGCAGCACCAGCTTCGGCGATTCCAGATCCGCCAGCCGATTCTCGGGCAGCAACCGCAAGGGCATGTGATCGTCATACGCCATCGCTCGCAGCGCCTTCTTCTGCGTGTCCCACCCAAGCTCGCCAAGGATCGAATACAGCAGCGTCTGCGAAGTCACCATCGTCACATCGGGAGGAATGATTTTGGTAAAACTCTGTGGGCTCTTCGTCGCAAACGCCGCATATCCGGCCAGCACCTGCGCCTCCGGTTTCTCCGTCCCATCGGGACGTACCGCGCCAATCGGCACCTCATTGTCATTGGCCATGTAGGCGTTCACGTTCCACACCCACTCCAGCGCCCCCGCGCCCTGCGCGAACGCGATGGCGATCTTCCGCTCCAGTTGCCATCCCTCCTGCTCCGCGCTCAGCCGCAGCTGCCCATCCATTTGCATGCGGCGCTGCTCGCCCGTCTCCTGAATCAACAGCGGTTTGCCAGGAAATTTCGGCGCGAGGCTCGCCCACAGGATCGCGTCGTAATCCCACCACGTGTGGTCCGCCGTGAAGTCCACCTCCGGCCCATAGAACGCCGGCGACAGCCGCCCCGCCACGCCGCCCTCATCCTGACCGACGGTGATCAGCTGCTGCGAACCCATTCCGCGAATCATCGCCCGCAGCTTCTTCACCCAGCCGTCGAACAGCCATTGCGTGAACAGCGCGTAGTCGTAGTCCTTCAGCGGATTGAACCCGCTCCGCACCGCATCCGGCGAAAACGCCTGCGCCTTGGGCAGCGCCAGCGGATCCTGCCCGGCGATCTCCGGGCCCATCGCCGTCGGGCTCGCCTGCAAATCGCGCCCGATGCCGAGCGAAGGCTCGGCCCAGTCGTGCAGCAGCTTCGCGGGGTCCGGGTACCGCTCCGCCAGCCACTTCCGCCATGCAGCCTGCTCGAACGGATCGTAATCCGGCAGCGTGCGCCACAGATTCTTGTTCGCGCTCGGCTCGTTGATCAAATCCCACGCCAGAAACGGAACACCGCCGAAGCGAGCCACGATCGATTCCGCATAGCGCGACTCGGCAGCCAGTGCGACCGGATCGAGATAGCCATTCTCTCCGCCAAACGTATCGGGATAAAACGCGAAGAGATTGAACTGCACCGGCAATCCGTTGTGCCGCGCGCACATCAGAAACGCCTCAACGGTCCGCAGCGCATTCTCCGTCATCTGCCCGTTCGGCGCCAGTTCTTTGGCCCACGCCGTCCACAGGCCGGTGCGAATCATGTTCAAACCCGCCCCGTGAATCTGCGCCATGTCCTGGTCCCACACGTGCGCGTTCGGCTTCATGAGGTACATCCGCGCAACGTCGCCCGACATATAAGTGGTGCCGACCACCGGCAGCGGCTTGCCGTCGAGGGTGAAATAATCAGGACCCACGCCCAGCTTCGGCCCGCTCAGCAGGTAGTTCCAGTCGCGCATCCAGTAGCCGGATCGATCGATGCGCACCGGCTTGCCATCGCGGATCAGCGTCGCCTCGACCGTGTGAAATCCGCGCCCACCCGCTGCGCTCGCAGGCAGCGCGAGCCGATGCGCATCGGGAAACGCGGCGGTCTGGTCGTACAGCACGGCCCCCGCCTCATCCGTCACACGCACGCGCAGCTGATCCCCTGCCGGTTGTTCCGCCATCGGGTCCGATGGCTTGAATCGAAAGTCCAGCGCCTCGCCCGCCACAAACAACGGCACACGCGGCCGAAACGTGAACCGGTCATTCTTCTCTAGTGCCATCGCCGCCAGCATCGCCAGCAGCTTCGTGTTGCTGAAGAAATCCCCATCCGGGTCGCACGCGACAAGGATCCATCGCCCGCCCACAAACCGATTCGCATTGTGATCCAGTTGGATCACCGGCGCGGCCAGCTTGTGCCCGTCGCGCTCGCCCCACGCCAGCGTCGTCAGGTCCATGTCTTCTCCGCCGGTCGCGCCTCCGCTCGAGTCGTCATTGACCACGCTCAGCCGCACCACGGGACTGAACGCGCGCTTCCATCCAAACGCCGGCAGTTGCGGAAAGACGTCGGGGTTCGCAGCAAACGTCACCGCGCCATCCCCAGAAGTGCCCGGCGTCTCCTGATATCCATCGATGAACAGCTCCAACGTTTGGGCGACGCTTTCACTGCGCAATTGCCAGCCGCTCCCATCCTGATACGCGGCCCGCGTGAACGCTTTGCCGCCCAGCACCATCAGATTGCCGCCGCGATCCAGATACTCAAGAATCGCGTCCCAGTCCGCTTCCGGCCACGCCGATCCATACGGCAGCACGAGCAGGTCAGCTTTGTTCAGGGCAGACGGCAATCCCTGCGCGTCAGCAAAATCCGCGTCGGAAAACGCAGCGTGCAGAGCAGCTTCGGTCGGTGCAGGTGCATCGGCCACGGGAAATCCCGGCTGCCAGAAAACAACCGTCGTCGAAGCGGTCGTCGCGGCCAGGCTGAAAAGGGGAACTCCAAACGAAACGGCAGGCAGGAGAAACCGGAAGAATGCGCGCATGGGGTCTTTCCGAAACGCGTTCCAGCGTACCACGAGGCCTTCATCGTTTCTGCTGAAAGCAGGCTGCCACGCCCGGTCCATCTCACCACCAGGTCCGCATATGCCATACTGGCCTGGACCAACTTCCCACCGCAATGTCCTCTCCACCGAACCCCGATTTCATGCGCCGGGCGATTGCTCTGGCCAGCGAGAACGTCCGCACTGGCAATGGTGGCCCGTTCGGCGCCGTCATCGTGCGGAACGGCGCCATCGTGGGCGAGGGCGTCAACCGCGTCACCGCTGAAAACGACGCCACGGCCCATGCCGAGGTGTGTGCCATCCGCGCCGCCTGCCGGGCGCTGGGCGTCTTCAGCCTGCAGGGCTGCGAAATCTACACGAGTTGCGAGCCGTGCCCTATGTGCCTCGCCGCCATTTACTGGGCCCACATCGACCGCATCTGGTTTGGCAATACCAGTGCCGACGCTGCCCGCGCCGCCTTCGACGACGCCGCTCTCTATCGCGAAGTGGCTCTGCCCGCCTCTCAGCGCTCCGTTTCTTCAGCGATGCTTCTGCACGATGAGGCATGGGATTCCTTCCAGCTCTGGCTCGATTCGCCGAACCGAATTCCCTACTAATTACCGCGAGCGCATTCGCCCCGGAAAGCCCAGTTCGCTCGCCCTGGCCCCGTGCATCTCACAGCGTGGAAGACAGGCTGTGTCGAAAGCTCCCGCAACCTCTGCCGCCGACTACCTGCCGGCGCGCCACACGCTGAAAGCGCTGCGCGAAGCCGCGCGCGATTGCCGGGGCTGCCCGCTCTGGGAACACGCCACGCAAACCGTCTTCGGCGCGGGCGACGCGCATGCGCGCCTGATCCTCGTCGGCGAGCAGCCCGGCGACCGCGAAGACCTCGAAGGCAAGCCCTTCGTCGGTCACGCCGGGTTGCTGCT